>JBGQJH010000007.1:0-17658 GCA_041498935.1 Pyrinomonadaceae bacterium
GAAGGGTTCTTTCGGAACCTCGTCCAGGTCGCGCCGGTTCTGCTGCGGCAGAATTATGGTGGAAACTCGGGCGCGGCGAGCGGCTAGTACCTTCTCCTTTACGCCGCCTACCGGAAGCACATTCCCGCGCAACGTTATTTCCCCGGTCATGGCCACGTCTTTTCGCACCGCTCTTCCGGAGAGCGCTGAGACCATCGCGGTCGCCAGTGTAATTCCCGCCGAGGGTCCGTCTTTAGGAATTGCACCCTCGGGAATGTGAATGTGGAGATCGTGGTTACTGAAATCTTCTTCGTTGATCTCCAGTTCTTTGGCGCGCGACTTGGCGTAGGAATAAGCAGCCTGGGCCGATTCACGCATTACCTCTCCGAGTTGGCCAGTGAGCACCAGGTTGCCCTTGCCCTTCATCTTGAGCGCTTCAATAAAAAGCACGTCTCCTCCGACCGCCGTCCATGCCAGGCCGGTTGCCACGCCAATCTGATCCTTCTTAAGTACTTCCTCGGGAATGATCTTGGGCGCGCCGAGAAACTCATGAAGATTTTTCAGTGAAACTCTAACCGCGCCCTTGTGGCCTTCCGCGATGCGCCGCGCAACCTTGCGGCAAATTCGTCCGATCTCTCGCTCCAATTGCCGCAGCCCTGCTTCCTGTGTGTACTGTTGGATAATGCCCGTCAATGCAGTTTTGGAAATGTGCAGATCCTTCGCGGTGACCCCGTTCTCTTCCATCTGTTTTGGCAGCAAGTGTCTTCGGGCAATCTCGCGTTTTTCTTCCTCGGTATAACCCGCAAGACGAATGACCTCCATGCGATCGCGCAGCGGCGGCTGAATCGTGTCGAGCACATTTGCCGTGGTCATGAAGATGACGTTGGACAAATCAAACGTAACGCCGAGGTAGTTATCGCGAAAGCTGTTGTTCTGTTCCGGGTCGAGCACTTCGAGCAACGCCGATGAAGGATCTCCCCGGAAGTCAGCGCCAACTTTGTCAATCTCATCGAGCATGATCAGCGGGTTGTTAGTGCCGACCTGTTGGATCGACTGAATAACTCGGCCCGGCATCGCGCCAACATAAGTTCTCCGGTGTCCGCGAATCTCAGCTTCGTCGTGAACTCCGCCCAGGGACAATCTCATAAACTTGCGATCGAGCGCCCGCGCAACCGATCGCCCCAGGGAAGTCTTGCCCACGCCCGGAGGGCCGACGAGGCAAAGGATTGGCCCTTTCGGCTTCTCCTTAAGCTTGCGCACAGCGAGCGCTTCAATGATTCGATCCTTAACCTTTTCCAACCCGTAGTGATCTTCATTCAGAATGCGTTCGGCTTTTTGCAGGTCGAGGTTGTCAACCGAGGCTTTCGACCAGGGCAGGTCGGTCATGATCTCCATCCAGTTTCGCAGCGTCGCTGTCTCGGCCGCGTCCGGATGCATGCGCTCGAGTTTTTTCAACTGCCTGAGCGCCTCATCTTCGGCGGTCTTCGGCATGTTGGCGGTTTCAATTTTTTCTCTAAACTGCGCCACTTCCTCTGCCAGCTCGTTACCTTCGCCAAGTTCGCTTTGAATGGCCTTCATCTGCTGGCGCAAATAAAACTCGCGTTGCGAGCGATCAATGTCGGCGCGCGCCTGCGTGTTGATTTCCTGCTGGACCGTCAACACCTCGATCTCTTTGTTAAGCAACTCGTTCACGCGTCGCAGTCGCGCGGTAGTGTCGGCGACGTCGAGTACGGACTGTGCGTCCTCAACCTTGAGCTCAAGATTGGAGGCGGAAAGGTCGGCAAGCCGGCCGGCGTCATCCAGATTGGCAATGATTGCCATCACCTCGGGCGAGATATTCTTGCCCAGGTTGATGGCCTTCTCCATCGAACCGCGGACGTTCCGGACGAGCGCTTCAACTTCAAGCGAACGCTCGGGAGGAAGAACCTCGTCCATAACATGCACGCGCGAGCGAATGTACTGCCCCGTAGTGTCTACCGATTCTATTTCCGCGCGGGCGAGTCCTTGCACGAGTATGCGTATACGACCGTCGGGCAGCTTCAGCATACGCATGATCACAGCCGCCGTTCCCACCTTGTAGAGATCGTCGGCAGTCGGTTCTTCCTTATCGAGGTCTCGCTGGGAAGCGAGCAGGATCATGCGATTCTCGCCCAGCGCCTCGTCTACAGCGCAAATGGATTTTTCCCGCGAAACGAAAAGCGGCACGATCATGAAGGGATAAATCACGATGTCGCGCAGCGGCAACACCGGCAGATCGTTGGGAATCTGCAACTCCTGGCCGTTGTCCGCCACTTCAATGCCTTCGGTTATTTCAGCGTCTTTGATGATTGCCATAGTTGATATTAGCTTAGTTCCCTCTTGCGAGTTTGGATGTCCGATCTCCGCCTGGCGTCACTCGCCACCTGCGTCCTTTACCGGAATCTTGAATTCTACTCCCCGGCGGTCTTCAATCTTGGGAAGACTTACTGTTAGCATTCCATTGGCCACTTCGGCGGTGGCGTCCCGCACGCTGACTGTCCAGCGCAGCGGAACGATACGACTAAACTTGCCGTAACTGCGCTCAGAACACAGATGCGACAGTATCTTGTTTCGGGCCACGCGACGTTTTTTCTCGCCCCAGATTTTTAGCTGGGTATTAGTGGCGCCAATCCTAATTTGATCCGCGGTTAGTCCAGGGAGCTCCACCCGCAGCACGATCGCGTCAGCAGTCTCACAAAGATCAACGGGAGGCGCCCAGGATTCCGAAGCCAGCGGGTCCTCAGCCACAGTCGCCTCTTGCAAAGCAGCAAACAGTCGCCCCACGCGATCGCGGAGGCGGTGGAGTTCGAGGCGTTCAAGGCCTGTGACACGGACGGGTTTAATCATTCAGTCACGGCAGATGCGAACGTGGCTAACTACTAATTCTTTTTACCTGCCTGGCTAGCGCGCGTACGCACCAGATGTTTTAACTCAGTCATAAACTCGGAAACGTCTTCAAACTCAAGATACACTGAGGCAAATCGGACGTAAGCGACTTTATCGAGTTCTTTCAGCCGACGCATAATCATCTCACCTATCTTACTCGTCGGCCTTTCACGCTCGGACGATTCCTGCACATATTTTTCTATGGCATTTACGATCGAATCGAGCTTCGCAGACGGCACGGGTCTTTTCTCGCAGGCGCGCAGTAGTCCGGCCATCACCTTGTTGCGGTCAAAAGGCTCGCGACGCCCATCCTTCTTGATGACCATATAGGGAATCTCATCGATGCGTTCATACGAGGTGAACCTCCGTTCGCACCGTAGGCATTCCCGGCGACGGCGAATGGCCTCGCCCTCGCGAGATTCCCGCGAATCGACCACCTTGTCTTCCAGATAACCGCAGAATGGACACTTCATCGCTTTGGACCTCAGAGACGGGTTTGGATCCGCCTTCTTCCAACAAGTTCAATCCCTGACGGTGGCTGCTTCCAGCTCGCTTTGCACGAAGAGCTGGTCAGGGGAATTCTCCGGCAAAATCTTTTCGTCCTCCACTGCATGTTCGACGGCCTTCGACGATGCCTTCGCGCGCAAGCGAGAAAGGTTGATGTCGCCACGAAGAATATAAAAAATGCCAAAAATCAGGGCTGGGCCGAAATCGACCACGTGCAGCACAATGGAAATTGCCGCTGCTGTCTCTCGTGGTACGCCAAGGAACATTAGTGCGGCGGCGGTCGCGGCGTGGAAGGCGCCCGCTGCGCCACCCGGTGTCGGCACGAGTGAACCTACCAACGACCAACCGAGAACAAAAACAGTTTGAGTTACGCCGAAAGGAAGTCCGAAAGCGCGGAACACGAGCAAGTTTGCCAGCGCGATGGACAGCCACACCATTGCGGTCCAGCCAACAGTGACAGCAAGTTCACGCGCGTCTACCAGCACTCTTAGTGCGCTTGCGAGTTGCTCAAGAATACTCACTACCGCTCGCGTCAGACGAGGTGGTATGAAGCGCCGCCCCTCGAGTGTCTTCTTTATCCAGCCAATTGCGCCCGGTGACTTTTTTCTAAACTGTGTGAGACCAAACACTCCGGCCAACGCCACGAGCAGCAGAATAATCCCGGCCATGCGGACCCGGCCAAACTCAACACCCACGTTTGCCGGCGGTCTGAACCAAAGGAGATTGACCGCAAACAAGACGACAACGGCGATCATGTCGTAAATTCGCTCCACCATTATCGTAACGAAGGAGGCGCTTGGGCGAATCTTGGGGTCGCGCATCGGCAAGACAACCGGACGCACAACTTCTCCGGTTCGCCCGAGCAAGAACACGGCGCCAAACCCCACCGTCGTGGCGATAAAAAGGTTTCGCAGACTGGCCGGAGAAAGCGGTGCGAGCAGCGCGCCCCAGCGAGCGGCGCGGAAGAAATAGGCCAAACTGATTACCAGCACGGCGAGGACTAGCAGATACGGGTTGGCATGGCTGACGGCCTGGCGCACCTCCAGCCAGTTTAGCTTCCTGCCAAACCACCACAGAATGGCGAGGGCGAGCAGGCAAAGCGCGCCAAACTCAACGTATTTTCGGGTAACAGACTTCAAGAATTAGTAATCCGCTTGACTTGCCAGGAAACTAAACCACAAGATATTGGGCCGCGCGAAGGCTACTACAGTTCATAACACGGAGCAAGAAGGTGCATAGTTGAGAGTCGAGCTTTACCTTCCCTGCCGCCCACTCGGCAACCTAAACGCTCCACTCCTCGCGCGCTGCCCCCCGTGGGGACTCCGGGGTTGTACTCTAAACGCGAAGCTTAGTCCCCAGGCTTTGCTGGAACTTTCTTTTTCAGCTAATCGTAATTCCGTCTTGTCAGGGGAAATCCACGCTGCGCAAGTCGCACTGGCGCTAAATAAGTAGGCGGAGAAGCAATAAGTGGGGGCTGCAAGAGCTTTGGCTGCCAACGAAGGAGCCCAATTGGTTCGCAGGTGTCGCGCGGGGGACGGGGCGGCCTGGGAAGAGATTGTTCGCAGCTACTCGCGAAGAATTTATAACCTGGCCTACCGTTTTACTTCGCGAGCAGACGCAGCCGAGGATTTGACTCAGGAAGTTTTCATTAGGATTTACAGATCTTTGGAACAATACGACGCTAAACAGGGTGACCTGCAAAATTGGCTGATGAGGTTGGCGCGCAATCTGATTATCGACGACTACAGAAAACGGCAGCGCACGCCACATGACAATCAGGCCGATGACCTTGCGGATCACACTTATCACCTGCACACAGCTTCTCGCTCGGTACAACAGGAGATGGAGCGCCAGGAACTAGGGGCGCAGGTGCAGGCGGGCATAGACAAACTTTCGCCAGACCTGCGAACTTGCGTAATACTTCGAGATATCGAGGAATTGAGTTACCAGGAGATAGTCGATCTTTTAGAGATACCGGAAGGAACTGTGAAGTCGCGAATCAATCGAGGTCGTATTGAGTTAGCTAAGATCTTGCGGCGCATGAAGGTGCTGGCAGTTAGCGAGGCATAAGCTGAACTGTTTCGTCTGCGGGGCGAGGCAGTTAAGAAGTGAAAAGGAACGGGGCGGGAAGAGAAACTTGATGCTTTGTAATGATTTTGAAGACCGGATGACGGATTACCTCGACGGCGCGCTTGAGCCTGAGGTGCACAGGGCGTTCGCCGAGCATGCACTTCGTTGCCCAGTGTGTCACGACACTCTGAGCGAAGTGAGAAACACAGTGCAGGCATGTCAGGCTGCAAGTGCTTTGGAGCCTCCCAGAGAGCTGGAAGCACGGATTCTGTTAAGCACGATGCCCGAAACGGCGATGAGCTGCGAGGACTTTGAAGAGTCTCTCACGGACTATCTCGATGGGTTTCTCCCGGCGTCGCTTTATCATCGTTGGGAACGTCACGCTGTTCTTTGCGCCCGCTGCACGGAGCTTCCGGGCGAAGTCGTGCGCGCGATCGGTACTTGCTACATCTATGTTGGCGAGGAAAAACCCCTGCCCGCCGGCCTTCATGAAAGAATCCTGTTAGCAACGTCAGGCTCCCGGATCTCGCAGGAGATTCGCGCACCTTTTGGCGAGAGACTGGCCTCGTGGTTGCGAGTTTGGCTCGATCCGATCGTCTCTCCACAGCTTGCCACCGTGGCAACTATGTTGCTGGTCGCGGTATTTGTGCTGACCAACACCGTATCGGCGGACGGCTCGATTAGTGGTGTCTACAGTGCCAGCCTGCTTTTGGCTGAAAAGAGCTATGCCGCGGGGTCGAGTGGAGGAATAAAGGGAATCACTCAGGGCCTCAAGGAACTGGTAGGTGGCGAACGCCAGGGCGCCCAGCCTGCTGCTGAGCAAGACCCGGGTAGCGCCGAGCCGAAACAGACCCCAAAGCAGAATGGCGCTCCAAGCAAGAACCGACAGAACAAGCCCTAAACGAATTTGTCGATCCTGATTAGTAATGTTGTATTGCACTTACCATCCGAAGAACCCGGCAGTTGTCCAGTGTAACCAGTGCGCTCGGCGGCTGTGTTCCGCTTGTGACCACCGGATTCGCGGCTTCCCCTTCTGTCAGGATTGCATCGTCGCCGGCGTAGAGTTGCTGCGGCAAGGCTCGCAATCGTCTGCGCCTCCGGTTAGCTACCGAAACAGTTCGCCATTCGTGGCCACGCTCTTATCGTTTGTCCCCGGACTGGGCGCCGCCTACAACGGTCAAACAGCTAAAGCAATCGTCCACTTCGCAATCTTTGCAAGTTTCTTTCAGATGGCGGTGCTCACCCAGGGCGTTCATTTCTTCATTCTGGGTGTCCTCGGCACCTGGCTTTTTGCCGCGGTGGATGCCTGTCGCACGGCCCAACTGATGCGCGCGGGGCTCACACCCGATACCGAAGAGGATGTAATCGCCCGCCGCTTGTATGGAAATCCTTTTGCCTGGGGCATAACGCTCATAGTCATTGGTACGCTTTTCCTGCTTCACACGCTTCTCGGTGTGCAGCTTCCCGTTCGTCAATTGCTTCCCGTTGCCCTCGTGGCGCTTGGTGCCTACATGCTCTTTGACTACGTCCGCGGGCGCAACTCAAGCAGTCGCATTGTTCGCTTCGACTCACGACGACCGCCTCCCTCCGTGGTCGTAAGCTCGGCAGTCGAATCGCCGCGTTTTAGATCGGGCGAAACCACGCAATTGGGTCGGAAGGAACTCGAATCTGTTCCTTTCAAGCGAAGTTCCTAAGAGTTCTTAGACGACAAACAACAAGGCTCGGATTATGGCATTTCTTCTTAAAGCAATCGGCGGCGTCACCGCACTAATTCTATTGGTAATAACCTTGCTCGGTTCGATCATCACGCTCGGCGGCTTCCTGCTCACTGCCGTCAAAGTACTGATTGTCGTCATCTTCATCGCAGTCATAACCCTGATCGTCTTTTCCATTCTGCGAGACCGTTCCCGCCGCGGTAGCGAATCGGGAGATTTCTAACAAATCTAACAGCCGCGCGGTTGCAATGACCTTAGTCCGTATGATAGGGTCAGGCTTCTTTTGCAGCATCGGCCGGATGGGTTTTCACCTCGCTATTTGAGGTTTATTCATCCGCTGCAACCTTCAAGCAGGTCATAAACTAACCTCGTAGAACAAAAAGCTCCGCACAAGTCACCTTTTGGAGGCTGTGCTTTTCGGTTGCTTTCAGTTGGCCCCTTTCTTGCTGACGCAACGGGAGAGACGACAAATGGCTAGAGACGATCGTTTTTACGCTTTCGTAATTGCCCATACCGCCCGTTCCACCTCCAGCATCCGTCGCTTTTGCGTCGAAAAGAGATCGCTCAAACTCCTCGCTTTTTTCGCGGCCACGCTGCTTTGTGGTTCGCTTTTCGGTTTTTATAGCCTGACTCAACAAGCCGCACACTTCCGTACGGAGATTGAAAACCAACGTCTGCGGTCCGAAAACGAGCGGCAACGCCTGGAATTAAACGAGCTAAGCGATCGAGTCGAGGCGGTGGAAGGCACTTCGAGGAAGCTGGCTGAGAAGTCGGGGGTCGTAAGTGAGCAGCCCAGTATGCCGGGAACTGGTGGTCCGGCTCTGCCGCTTGATGCCAATAGTTTGGCGGCCCTTGAAGGCAAGATGAATCAACTCGAATGTAACATGCAGTCTTATGAAAACGTTTTGCGCGAACGTGGCTATACGCCGTCAGTTTGGCCGGTAGTCGGCAACCTGGAAAGCGGCTTTGGCGGTCGCCGGAATCCCTTTGGCGGGAACTCCTATGAATTTCACTCCGGCCAGGATATCGACGCCGCGATGGGCGATCCGGTGGTGGCAGGCGCGAGTGGGAAGGTGACGTTTGCAGGCTGGCAAAATGGTTATGGCCAACTGGTGGTAATCGACCACGGCGGCGGGCTCACCACTCGCTACGGACACTTGTCTCACATCGATGTCGCTCAGGGGCAAACGGTCGAGCGGAGGCAGTTTATCGGCCGCGTCGGCTCTACCGGGCGTTCTACCGGCCCGCATCTCCATTATGAGATTCGAATCAACGACGAACCTGTGAATCCATTACAGTATCTTTTGACCAGCGCTACGCGGTGACCTTTTTTCTCTTGACAGCCGAATTTGCTTTCGCTTAGTATGCGCGCTCGTTTACAGTGAAGCCTCGAAATTGGTCCTAAGCTTTTCGCTTTACAAGCTTTACAGCAATGTCTTCAGTAGTTTCCCCCCGTAAGATGCATGATGGAACGCGCCAACCAGCGCTTTTCTGCCATGCATTTTTTCTTGATTGTGTTTCCGTATTGCGCCCCTTAAAAAAGCGCGTCCGGCTCACAAGCTTTAACCGAGGTCGCGCGAAAGCTCTGCAAGCTCTCGCCCCCGTTTTACCGAATCGTTAGGAGGATTCGTTGTTATGTCTAGAATATCCGGTAAGGTCAAGTGGTTTAACAATTCGAAGGGTTATGGTTTCATCGAACAGCCAGGCTCTTCGGACATCTTTGTTCACTATAGCGCCATTCAGGGCGACGGCTTCAAGACTCTCGAAGAGGGTCAGGAAGTCGAGTTCGAGGTGACGCAGGGCCCGAAAGGACCGCAAGCAGAAAACGTGATGAAGGTGTAGGTCTCCCCGGCTTGCTTTTGCAACGCCACTGACCGCTTCCGGTCTTTCGGTCCGGTAAGCGCATAAGAAAAAGGCAACCCCAGAAAGGTTGCCTTTTTTGTCTCCGGATGTTCTGTTCTTAGGCTCTTTCGCCTCTGGCTTTGAAACTGACGCGCCCGCCTTCGACGTCGATGGAAAAAGAGACTCGCTCGCAGCCGAGACGTTCTTTGAGGCCGTCGGCCTGCGACGCAATTAGCCGATGAAAACGCGGAAAGGAAAAATTCTCCACTGGCTCACCGCAGACCTTTTTCGCTTCGACCAGCGCGCTATACAAGTTCTTCACCAACTCTACATCCTTATGAGCATCGTCGCATACGAAGTCTGCTCGCTTGAAGTCCGCCACTGCCTGCTGCTTGGCGTTGACGCGCGCTGCGGCGCCCGCGTCCCGACCTTCTTCGCGACCCTGCATCGTGCGCCGCCAAAGGTCGCGAAAAGCGTTGTATCGTGAACCCAGGGAGTTATAGCGATAGCGCTGGGCATAAGTGAGCGTGCGATCGTCGCCCAGGCGTTTAATCATGGTGTCGACTCGGCCCTTGGTATCATAGGGTGGCTTCTTTGAAGCGCCGTTAAAAAACGTGTCAAATTCAATTTTTAGCCGCCGGATGTCATCTTCGAGTCGTGATAACTGGTCATCTACCGAAGGCTCTAAGTCCGCAACAGCAAACTTGCTCTTGTTCTTGGCTCTTAATTGTGATCGGACGAAGCTATTATCGCTTTTTGAATTTCGCATTGGGCTTGATCTCCTTACAAGGCGGGAACACGGGCGGGGTTGCGTCGTTTTGGGGTGTCGCAACGCAGCTAAGTGAGTCTAGGGGTTTCAAAAGCTCTGTGTCAACAACTAATCGGAAAGGGATCGCGGGCGCCCTCACCCGCAATGCGTCGCAGGCACATAGTCTTGCTGGATAATAGGGACTAGATTCACCTGTCACTCTCGCACTTCGCGCTCGTTGCGGGCGAGGGCGCCCGCGCTCCCAGTTAAGCCGGTTTGCTCCGTTTGCGAGGAGCAGCTATCCTACGAACGCAAATAGACGCCCTTGAATATCATGGCTAATTCCCCCGCCTCCACTGCTCCTGCATTACGCGCGATTCCCTCTGTCGATCAGTTACTGCGCACGGAAGCAGTAGCCCAACTTCGAAGTTCAGTTGGCATCGCGCGTCTCACGGCTATTGCTCGCGAGGTTACCGAAGAGATGCGCAGGCAGATTCAGTCGGAAGGTTTGTCTGAAAACACAAAGGACGCGCTACTAAATGAAGCTGAGCATAGAATCCAGTCTCTTTGCCGGCGCGACGCGCTTTCCGTGCTTCGTCGGGTCATCAATGCCACGGGTGTCATTCTGCACACCAACCTGGGACGCGCGCCACTATCCGAAGCCGCTCGCAGGGCAGTTGCGCAGGAAGCTGCCGGTTATTGCACGCTTGAATACGATCCAACCAACGGCGCGCGCGGCAAGCGCGGCAACCACGCTGAGGAACTGCTAACTCAACTAACGGGAGCCGAGGCGGCCCTTGTTGTTAACAACTGCGCGTCAGCGGCTTTGTTAATTCTGACCGTTCTGGCGCGCGACGGCGAGACAATCGTCTCACGTGGTGAGCTGGTGGAAATTGGTGGCGACTTTCGCGTGCCCGATGTCATGTCCAACTCCGGCACGCTCATGATCGAAGTCGGGTCCACCAACCGCACGCGTCTTGAAGACTACAAGCGGGCGATGAATGACAAGACAAGTCTCATCATGCGGGTCCACCCTTCAAACTACCGGATCATTGGATTCACTGCTGCACCCGAGCTCTCTAAACTCGCGTCACTAGCACACGAATCCGGATTGCCGTTGTACGAAGATGCTGGTTCGGGGGTGCTAAACGATTTGAGTGAATACGGCTTGAGCGATGAGCCGATCATAAGCGAATCGATTGCCGCAGGCGCGGACGTCGTTTCCTTTAGTGGCGATAAGCTTTTAGGTGCTTCTCAGGCAGGACTGATTGTTGGGCGGCGCGTGATCGTCGATCGGTTGCGTAAACATTCTCTCTATCGCGCGCTGCGTGCCGACAAGTTATGCCTGGCGGCGCTCGAAGCTACCCTCGATGCACACCGGCGCGGCGCAATCGAGGAAGTACCTGCCCTGCGAATGCTGGCACTAGCGGCAGACGCGATTGAAAAAAGAGCGAAGCAGTTCGTAGCTAAACTCGCCATGAGTACCGAATCAACTGCGATGACTGCCACTATCGTCGCCGGTCAATCAGCCGTCGGCGGCGGCTCGGGGCCAAATGTCCACCCGCCAACCGCCCTCATTGCACTCAAACACGAACACCTAAACGCCGACGAAATTGAGGGGAAACTCAGACTCTCCTCGCCTCCCGTGATCGCTCGCATCGCCGACGGCCTGGTATTACTAGACCTCCGAACCGTGGACGTTACCGAAGAACCTGACTTACTGAGGGCGCTAGAATCGTTGGGCGCCTAGCTTTGTTCGGCGATTTTTCACGCGAACCCCGCAAAATTCCGGCTTTTCATGGCAATAAGAAAGCCCGAAAGTGTATAATCCTCACAGCTTTTGTTATCCCAGCAAGAGCGCTTTGATACGAACCTTCCGGTTTCTCAATTCCTTTCGCAGCTTCTGCAAAACTATTGGCGCGTTTTTCCTTTTTCAGATCCGCATTGACTTATACGCTTGTCGCTTCAGTGGCTGGCGCGCTCAGCCTTGCTTTGTGGGTTGCGGGACTGCTGGCCCCGTTTCAGAATGCTCTTGTCCTGATCCCGAAGGACACGCGAGTCGTGCTCATGGTGCCGAGTTTTTGGCTTGGCGCCGCACTGATTCTGCTGGTCTCGCTCGCCGTCGCAATTGATGTCGGCCGACTTGGAGCGCGCCGTGTTCTCCTCTACCTGGGTGGAGGATTTCTAGGTCTTGCGGCGCTGAGCCTCTTTGCCTCGTATTTCTTCTCGGTCGATGTCCTCTTCGCTCCGATAACTCTCGCAGCCTCAATCTCCGCCATCACCATACAAATCAAACGACTGCGAGAGCGCGACATTGAACTAACGAAAAAGCTGGTCGCCTCGTCCGGGAAATTTGAATCACTTCAAGCTGATGATGCGCAACACCGCTTACTCAGTGGCTTGAAACTCATTGATACCGTCCTCTCGCCAAGCGAGGCGGTAGTCTTTCGTCGAGACAGCCATGGCCGCCTGGTTTCCGCTGCCCGGCTTCGCGCCGCCCAGAGCAGTTCTCCCGACACCAGCAGAAACTCAACCTGGCGCGATGGCGTCAGTTTGTGTGAGCAGGCGATGGCAGCAGGCGAGATCATAGTGAAGAAGATCGAGCCGGATGACACGGCCGCAAACATAGCCCTACCCTTGCGTCACGAAGATCTCACAGTTGGCGCGCTACTAATTCGCGCTACCAGAAGTTTCGATGAAGACGATCGCGCGCTGCTGACGGCGGTTGGAGGCCAGATGGCGCGCAATCTGCAACGCGAAGAAGCCCACCAAGCGAACGACAAGCGCAGTCCGCTCGCCTTCTTTTCGGTTACTGAATCGGAGCAAAGACTTCAGTCACTGCATGTTCTTAACGGAGCTTTGTTGGAGCAGAGTGTGGGTGTTAACGCGCTCAAGGAAGTAGGCGATGGCGTGGCGCTCGGATATCTCGACGGAAGGATTGCTTACGCCAATGCACCGCTGGCAGAGTTAACCCGGTTAACGCCGGATCAAATAGGCAATCTAAGCTTCTTCGATCTCTTAGACCGTTTTCGTACGGACGTTTTTGACGAGCCCGTCATTGCGGTCCGAAGAGTTTTACAGACTGGCGAAGCCTATGAACGCGAGCTTCATTTTCCTGACCGCAATGCGACTTACGGACTGCGCATCTCGTTGGTACGGGACGATTCGAGCCGAACGGGCAGCCAAACAAGTGGCGCACCACAACCGCTCTGCCTCGCTCTGGTGATCAAAGACCTCACGCTCCTCAAAGAATATGAACAGTTAAAGAGCGACATGATTTCACTGATGTCGCATGAACTGCGCACGCCTCTCACCAGCATAAACGGCTTCGCAGAATTGCTAACCGCTGACGACACGCTGCCGGAACAGGCGAAGGAGTTTGTAACGATCATTGCGAACGAATCGCAGCGGCTGTCGCGCATGATCAATACATTTTTGGCCGTAACTAAATTGCAGCGACAAGATCGGCAGGAAGTCTTGAAGATTCCCCTGCGGCTGGACGAGGTGGTGAAAGAAACAGTGGCAAGTTTGCAAACAGTCGCGAAGAAAAGACGCATCCGTCTGGTCGAGCAACCCACACAGAGACTTCCGCCGGTTGCGGCTGACAAGAGCATGATCACGCAGGCCATCAAGAACCTGGTCAGTAACGCTATCAAGTACAGCCCGGAACGCACGACTGTGACCGTATCGACGGCGCTTGAAGCTGAAGCCGTCAGGCTTTGTGTTGAAGACCGCGGCTACGGGATTCCCGCTGAAGCCCGGGATCGTGTTTGGGAAAAGTTCTATCGCGTAGTCCGCGAAGGACAGGAAAAGGATGAAGAGTCTACCGGGCTCGGTTTGTCGTTTGTTCGGGAAGTGGTTGAACAACACGGCGGCACAGTAGCTCTGGACTCAGAGGTAGGGCGCGGATCGAAATTTAGTTTTACCTTGCCGCGGCTGTAAGAAAGGGGAAGACGAAAGAGCGAACGCGAAGCAAAGAGGTTACCGTCTTTTTGCCCTCCCGCTTTTCCCCCGTTCCCCTTTTACCCTTTTACCCTTTTACCCTTGCCTTTTGTTAATAGTTCCGCGGCAGGATGGTGCTCCACAGATGCACTTCTTCCTGTTTGAGTGGAGCGTGGTTTCGTAGTCGATTGTGATTTCCTCGCCGGGCTCGATGTCGCGCAAGGCGATGAAGAGGATATGGCCGTACAGAATCTTCATGTAGGCGTTGGGCTCGCAAGAATGATTTATGTAGTGCGTGCCGTTTCCACCACGGCTGCCGTCCAGGCTCCAGCGATTATTGATGGCGCAGATGCGCAACTTTCTTCGGTTCGCCCTGCGATTGGCTTCAGCGTTGGCAATCTTCTCGCCCGTGTACTCGGCTATTTTCCGCCCGCCACTAAAATGAGCAACTGAGAAACAGCCCTTGCCTTCGATTGGAGATTTCCCGATTGATAAGCCGGGAGCGAGGGTCAGTCTCATTATTGTAAGATTGTCTCCGCGGAAGTGTTTCAGTTTGCTAATCGATCGGGCGGACAAGTCCGCGTTCTGAACCATTTGAAGCCGGTGCATCTTACATCAGGATTGGAGTTTAGAGTCCAGCCCCGAGGTCCCCACGCGGGTAGCCCGCGTGGGGTGGTAGCATTTAGGTTGTCGCTCCGCGCACCCACGCAAGCTAAAGCTTGATGAACTCTAAACTCGAAAAAACTTTGGCCGCCAACGCTATTCCTGCGTGGCGGCCAAATAGCTGGTTCGCGAGGCAACTACTTCAGCTTAAAGCCGCGCGCTATTAGATCGGTCTGATTGCGAATGCGCGCGAGTTTGTCGCGCAAGCCGGTAAAACGCAAAGCGTAGATGGTGCGGTTATCGGCCTGAAGATAATAGATGCGTCCCATCATCGGTTTGCCAGTCTTGATGAACTCGTAGGACGCAGTCACTCCATTCAGACGACCCTTAAACGGTTCCTGTTTTCCTTCGACAAACCCCGGGAGAAATCTCAGCTTCTGATCCATGTCGCGCCGAGCAAGGTCCGAGGGCGTTGTGCCGGCGTCTACCACTTCCTTGCGAATCTGGAGATAACCGTCGAGCCGATCTCCATAAACGAACTCGGCGTGCTCGTGGACTCCGTCAGGTTCAGAGATCACGCGCCACAGGTTAGACGGTAACTCGATTGTGTAATCAACCTGGTCGCTGGTGTAGGACTCTTGTGCCGCTGCCAGCGAACAGCTTCCAGCGATCAGAAGCAAAATGAAAACTGCTATCAGGTGTTTCATCTTATTAACTTAACTCCTTGTGTTTCGCTTGCGTTTATTAACAATGGTTCAGTTTGGCGTTTCAGGAAGCGCTTTTCCGTTTCTATTTCACGCGTTTCGATGCGTGCCGCCAGCGACCTCGTTGTCTTGAACCAGCCGGCTCCCGGCGAGCGAAACCGTCAGACGCTAGCGCGTAAAGCCTACCTGGCGCCGCTACTGGGAGTTTGCCTTGGCAATAGCTTCCCTTTGAATCGCTACCAGCGATTGAATTCCCTGGGCTGCCAAACCGAGTAAGCTTTCCATTTGCTCGCGCGTGAAGGGCTCGCGTTCGGCCGTACCCTGCACTTCGATGAAGCGGCCGTCGCCTGTGCACACCACGTTCATGTCAACTTCCGCTCTGGAATCCTCGTCGTATTTTAAATCAAGCAGCGGCGTTGTGCCCAAAATGCCCACACTGATCGCAGCGACTTCGTTGGTAATAATACTCCGTTGAATCTTACCAGTCTTGAGCAGGCGATTACCGGCAATCGCGAAGGCAACATACGCGCCTGTAATCGCCGCTGTGCGTGTGCCGCCGTCTGCCTGTAGGACATCACAGTCGAGCGTTATGGTGCGTTCGCCGAGCAGTTTCATATCTGCCGCCGCGCGGAGGCTGCGACCAATCAAGCGTTGAATTTCATGCGTGCGACCCGACGGCCCGCCGCGTTTAATTTCTCGCGGAGTTCTTTGTTGCGTAGCGCGCGGCAGCATCGAATACTCGGCAGTGATCCAACCCTGGCCGCTGTTGCGAAGAAACGGTGGCACCCGCTCATCAACTGACGCCGAACACACCACCCGTGTTTGGCCCATCTCAATGAGCACGGATCCTTCCGCGTAGGGAAGGTAGCCGGGCGTGATCTTTACCGGGCGCAGCTCATCGAAGGCGCGCCCATCATTGCGTTCTAAGCTCATCGTGTCCCCAAACTTCCACCGCCTCCAGCACCGAGGGCGCCATTCCCAAAAACCGCTCCGCTACTTTTGCGAAACGCTCGGCCGCATCAGTGACGTAGAAATGATCCAGATCATCACATAGCCTGCGTTCCTGCCTGACTTGCACGTCGCCGGCTTTTTCAGGGGACAAAAGCTGGCTGGACTGCAAGAGCGTCTCAACCTCGCGCGCGGCAGCAGCTCCCGAGTCTATCAGCGGGACATCTGTCCCCAGAACCCCGCTGATCAAGTTGCGCAAGATCGGGTAGTGTGTGCAGCCGAGCACGAGCGCGCCGATCCCATTCTTTCTCAAATCGTTCAAGTACTGTTCGGCTACTGCTCGCGCCACGTCGGTCTCTGCCCAACCTTCCTCTGCAAGCGGAACAAACAGCGGACAGGCGCACTCGATAACAACAATGGCGGGATCGATCTTGCCGATGGCGTTGGTATAAGCCGCACTCTGCACCGTAGCCTCAGTCGCGATCACGCCGATTTTCTTGCCGGCAGCAACTTCAACCGCCGCCCGCGCCCCCGGCCCGATGACGCCGACCACTGGCACACTAACAGCATTGCGGATAGCCGGTAAGGCCAGCGCCGATGCGGTATTGCAGGCCACTACCAGAAGCTTGATGCCGTGTGCTTCGAGAAATTTTGCGTTTTCAATCGCGTAGCGCTCAACCGTTGCCAGCGATTTCGTGCCGTAAGGCACGCGGGCAGTGTCGCCCAGGTAAACGAAGTGCTCGTAGGGAAGACGTTCGTGCAGCGCGCGATAGACAGTCAGTCCGCCCACGCCGCTGTCGAAAATGCCAATTGGAAGATTGCGATCCAAAGATTACAGCAAGAGACGCCGCCTGCGGATGGCTGGGTCTTCTTGTATTTAGCCTGGCTTAGTAGTCGTAATTAGGATGTTTGACTGCTAGATATTCTTGTTCGGAATCTGGGTCGCGTCCATCGAGAGTGCATAACGCTCGAATTCAAGTAAGTCGTCTTCTCCGAACACCATTCCGGGAATATCGCCAATGACGACGTATCTGGGAATGACGGCCTCAGTCTGCCGGCTCAACTTCTCCGAGGCGTTGCAGCCATTTGGGCACTTCCAGTAATCAAATCTGGCCGTTGTGGCAGACGAACCTACCACTTTGGCGAAAGGCTGCCAACGATTCTGACAAACATCACACCGCAAAACCGGCATCCAACCATCAAGTCTAACACCCACCGCCTTGAGTTCCCTGGCCAGCATGGATCTATTCATGGCAGCTCCTTAGGATTCGGACTATGGTGCCAATCGTTAGAGAGAGATTTGGTGGAGGCGCCGAGAATTGAACTCGGATCCAAGAGAAAACGCCGAAAGACTCTACATGCTTAGTCGCTTCTCTTTCCTGGCCGACAAGCGACCAGCTTTTCGCTTTGCGCCGAGTAAGTGAAGTGACAAGACCTCGGTGAAAGCTAGTCCGGCTCTGGTCTCGCCCAACCTCACGGACCGAAAGGTTGGGCCAGCTTATCTGCGTGACATCTCCCTCCGCGCGCATAAGCAACTTGCGGCGAGACGCTCACTGCTAATTAGGCAGCGAGAGCCAATTCATTGTTATTGGCAATTGTTTTTTCCCTACGCGTTTTAACGAGCTGCATAGAGTAGCCCGGCATGGCATCCGTCGGTCGTCCAAACCCCTGTCGAAGCCTGTCGCCCCCGTTTGCA
>JBGQJH010000008.1:0-17194 GCA_041498935.1 Pyrinomonadaceae bacterium
CGGCTAACCAACGCGACCGAAGCGCCCGCTTCGGCCAGCGCCCGCGCCACGCCGCCGGTGATACCGGTGCCGCCGCCGGTTACAAACGCGACGTGGCCTTTCAAGAGTCCGTCTACAAAAAGTTTATCGGCCATGATTCTTGTTAAAGTCCCGACTATTAAATACGTTGGTTCGCGCCTAACGGCGCCCATTGCAGGCAGGACGGCACCCCAATCGGGCTGCCCGATTGGGGACCCCGCGATGCCTGCGCTCCCAGCTACCCTCCAGAAATAAACGGCCGCGACTGGACAATGTAGATCTGGCCCTTCATGTAGGCCCACTCAATGTCCTGATCGCGGCTCCCAAACACGCGCTTGATCGCAGTTGCAGCACTCACTAATCGCCGAATCACGTCGTCAGTTAGAACAACTCGCTCGCCGGTTATCGGGACTTCCTTGACGCCGCCCTGCTCGTCAAACGTCAGCAGGCTATCTTCATCCGAGCGCGTCAGCACCTGGACCGCGTTAGCCCGCTCGCGAAAAATTATTTGCTCGGCAACCTTCTTGCCCTCGACCACCTTGATACCCAAGCCTCTTTTGGCGCTGATGTAGATCGCATCCTTGTTGTCCTTGTCGAAGGGATCGGCGGTGATCATCACTCCGGAGCTTTCCGAGTTGATGCCTTCCTGAATCAGCACGGCCATGAAGATCTTCGAATGATCGATAACGGCGCGCTCGCGCGCTTCATAAGCCTCGGCATTCCACAACGACGCCCAGACGGTTTTGATCGCGTCGATGAGCTGCTGATCGTCGCGAACGTTCGGCACGGTCGTATACAACCCGGCGCCGCTGAAGTTTGCCAAGTCTTCCGAATTGGAAGAACTGCGCACAAACAAACCCTTGCCGGGAAACTCCCGATGCACGCGGCGCAAAATCTGAGCGCGCAAGGCCTCGTCAAATTTTCCCTGCTTGATGCGCTCGCGTAAACCGACGAGCTGCTCGCGCCGGTAGGCCGGGTCGTGCACAAACTTCTTATCGTTCAGCAGCGCAAAGATTGCGTCGTCCAGGTTGTTCGCCTTAAGGAATTCGTCGTAGTAGTAGAAAGGGATCGTGAAGCCATTGGGAACCACGATGCCGGGCAAGCGCGCGCTCATCACTTCCCCGAGATTCGCCGACTTGCCGCCGTAAGCGATCGCCGATTGCGCTCGCTGCTGCCGGAGACCGAGCAGGCGCGTCTCGGCAAGATTGAAGCGCGGCTTCATCACGTCAAGGCGTTGCGCCAGCCGCAGTTGATATTCGCGCAACTGATCCATATCGGCGCGTTTGATCGTGTAGCCATCGCGCCTGGTCTCAAACGCTACCCACCAACCGTCATACTGCTTCAACAACGTCTGCGCGTTCTTGATGTAGGCGTTTGGGATGCCCCAACCTTTTGCCAGCAGGTTGATGTGCGAAAGCGGAGTGGAGGGATGCGACGTGATCACACCGGCGACCGGCGGCAGTTGGACCGGCACTTCATCGAGCACGAGTATTTCGTTGAAGCCAATCTCAACGTGCTCGTCGAGTTTGGGGATGACGTGAATCCGGCCTAAACCTTTGGCCACGTTTAGCGCTTGATATTCCTGTTCCCTGGCGATGTCGCTTTGCAAAACGCGCTCGAGTCCCGCGATGTTGCGGGATTCATCATCCTGGCGAATTGAATTTGGTTTATAGGCGACGGGAACGAAGAAGCTCGCCTTAATCACCGCGGCAGTGAGCTCGATCTGATCCGCGGTAATCAGATCGCCCTCCCAGAATTCAAACGCCCAGCGCTTGAGCGGCGTTTGATAAGCGATGGTGCCGAGAATGAAGCGGCGATTCGCCTTCAGATAATTGTTCTCGAAAAACTCGCGACCGCGTTCGAGCGAGAGATATGTTCCATTCACAAAGTCTTTGTGGAAGGCATAGCGCCTGGTGTTAACGTAATAGATCTTGTTCTGATCCTTGCGATCGATAACGAAGAGCAGGTGCGGCAACGCATAGGGAGTGTCCGGATCGTAGGTTACGGCCAGCGAGTCAAACTCAGCCTGCGATCGGATTGCGGCCAGCGAACGCGGTGAATCCGTTTGCGCGCCGACCCGATGGGTCACGCCCGCTGAAAAGAAGGTCAGCAGAAGTCCAGCGATCAGTAAATGCTTTTTGGAAGACATCGGTCAGTTACCCTTGAACCAAATCCTTGCTCAGGCGCTGAAGCAATTCTACCAAATCATCGATGTGACGACGCTCAGTCAGGAAACTATTGATGTTCACGCGCAACGCCCGGCGCCCGTTGAGCACCGTCGTAGTGATCCAGGCTTCACCGCTGCGTTCGATCTCCTGCTGCAGCCGCTGTTGTAAACGATCCTGTTCGACACCGTCGATATTCTCCAAACCCGGTGGCTGAAATTTGAAACAACAGACCGCCGTCTCAACCCGGGCCAGGCGTTTGAAGTCAGTTAACTCATCAAGGCGACTTGCCAGATAATCTGTCAGTTCTATTTGCCGCTCGATAACGGTCGCGTAACCCTGCCTGCCCATAAACTTCAGCGCCATCCAGAGTTTTAGTGCACTGAAGCGGCGCGTGCCCATCTGGCCATAGCGGAAAAAATCAAACTCAACATCCGCGCCGCCGCGATCTTCGTTCAAATACTCCGGCGTGATATCAAACGAGTCGCGCAAGACGCGGCCGCCGTCGCGCACCAGCACGGCGCCACAGGCAAACGGCACAAACATCCATTTGTGCGGATCGAAGGTGACTGAATCAGCCAGCTCGATGCCCTTCAGTTTGCCGCGATGCTTTTCCGAGAATGCCAGGGTGCCGCCATAAGCAGCGTCAACGTGATACCAGCAATTATTCTCTCGCGCGATGGCTGCCAACTCCCGGAGCGGATCGATCACTCCGGTAGAAGTCGCGCCGGCAATTCCGATCACGCAGCAAGGTGTGCAGCCGGCGCTACGGTCCATCTCGATCTGCTTGCGCAGTGCGTCCGTGCGGATGTGGAAGTTTTCGTCTGCGGCAATCTTGCGCAGACTGTTGCGGCCGAGCCCGAGAATGTCGACGCTGCGCTCGATTGAAAAGTGGCATTGTTCGGAAGCATAAACGGTCAGGTCACCCGGCTCGGATCTCAAACCGTGCAGTACCGCAGCCTGCTGCGCGCGGTCGCGAGCACACTTGAGTGCGATCAAGTTAGCTTCAGTGCCGCCGCTTGCTAACACGCCAAAACTTTCCGGCGAATAGCCAATCAGTTCACACAACCAACGAAGCACTCGCGCCTCGATCATTGCCGACGTGGGACCATTGCGCCAGGCGCCGGCATTCTGGTTGAGCGCCGAAGCCAGCGCGTCAGCCCATACGCCGATCGGCAGCGGCGTCGGATTAAACTGACCGTAGTAGCGGGGGCTGGGAACTTGCATTGCGTGAGTGACCACATCACGGGTGAACCGCTCCAGGATTTCCGCAGTTGTTATTCCCTGCTCCGGAAAAGGTTCGTCAAATAGCTTTTCCAGATCCGGAGGCGTAGCTGTAGACGTAACTTTTCTCGAGTCGAGACTGGCCGCGTATTCCGTGATGATAGCGGTCACGGCCCGCCCCAGACGTTCATGTTCTCCAGCCAGTTGTTCAGTTAATTGTCCAGCCAGGTCGTCAGTCATATAAACTCGCGAAGGATGAAAAGTGGATACACGAATGTCTAAGCATCGCATGCGTAGCCATAAGCGACAAAGCCGTGTGGCGGCTTATAGGCGTTTGGTTAGCAGCTTACCAGCGAAGGCCGCGTAGCGGCTGGAAACAAATTCCCAGGAAATGAATACATCTGCAACAAGACAATTGAGAGAAGCCCTCGAAGGCGAAGTAGGCGCTTACGGAGTAACGCTTCCCGCGGCAGCTCTCGAAGGGTTGTCAAAATACTATGAACTGCTCAACGCCTGGAACTCCCGCGTGCATCTCGTCGCGCCATGTTCACCGCGAGAATTTGCAACGCGCCATGTTCTCGAATCACTACTCCTGCTCAAATATCTGCCTCAAGATGCTCGCGTCGCTGAGGTCGGCGCCGGCGCCGGATTGCCGATGCTTCCCTGCCTCATTGTCCGGCCTGATCTGCGGGCCGTTCTGATTGAGGCCTCTCAAAAGAAAGCGGTGTTTCTGCGCGAAGCATTGAACAGGACTGCAACTTCTCAACAAGGAACCGTGATTGCTGAGCGGTTTGAAAACGTCACCGTACCCGCCGTCGACTTTGTTACGTGTCGGGCCCTGGAGCGCTTTGAGGAAATGCTTCCCCTGCTATTGGAGTGGGCGCCGGCGAAGGCGACGCTCTTACTTTTTGGCGGGAAGCGATTGGCACCACGGATCGAAAGCCTGGGCTTTACCAGGGCGGCGGAGCTAATTCCACAGTCCAAGGGTCGGTTTCTGTTTCGCGTCGACAAGCCCTGAACCGGAAGCGAAAGCTTTAGCTAAGAATCCCACGCTCCGAACTAGTCTGTCCATTGCGGTAAAGTCGTAGTCTTGAGGGGGTAAAGGAATGTACCCGGGAACAGCACTAATGCGACGGCGAGGACAATCCGGGAACGATAGCCCGGACGCCGCGGATCAGTAAGCCATTGGATCGATCGCATACGCGAAGCAGGTTCAGGAAGCAATGAGATGCGGATCTAAGGATCGACCGGCCCATCGCCAGAGTCCGCCGCCGCTCCCTTCTTATCGGCAGCACGGATGACACCAGATTCGTTCATGTAGAACGACCGCCGACCCATACGTCCGTAGATGCGCGGTACCGCCACGATTTCAATTGAAGGCTGAGATTCCGTCGAGCGTTTTTCTATTTTGACACGGAACAAATAGCCATAACGGTGGCCCTCCGCCAGCACTTCATCGAGAAGCTTTTGCTCGCCCAATTCCTCGATCGTGCCGTAATCACCGTTGCCGGCGGTTGCCTGGTACGTTGCTTCCGCACTGAAGAGTGTTCGCAGGGCCATGACTGCTCCGGCTTCGTTGTATCTGATTAGATTGCGGCGATATCGTCGGGTAGTATGGCGGGTGACGGCCGTTGGGCGAGTCCGGACCTGGACCGGCTGGATTGTTTGCTTCTGGAGATTACCGCCCGGGTTGAGTAGTAACGTTACTGCAAGAATCCAAGCGGCTGTTGCAGCGCAGTACACGTAAATAAAAAGGCTCGCTCCTTACGGCACGATATCCAAGCCAATCAATTGCTGTCCGGAGACTACGAATTCCGCCGGCGGCAACTCCATTTCATAAACAGCCGACAATACCGTAGGCGTGTAGCCACCTGAGTTTCTATCGCTGTTGAGGGTAGCAACTACAGACGGAGGCAGGTTTGGCAGTTCACTGGTGCCGATAACGGCGCCGGGAGTGATGCGAAATAGCTTCACGTAAAGTCGGTCGCTCTTCTTCACCTTGTTTATGGCCTTCACCAATTGGCCCAGATCCTGAGGCACAAAAGCCCGGGCCGCAGAACCTTCCTGAAGCGCACCGCCGTCACCCACGAAAACGAGCAGTTGACCCGGCGTGGCGTCTTCGGGAATCTGCACCGGAATGCGCTGCACAAACTGCTTGCCGGATTCCGTCCTGACGTAGGCCTGAATCTCGATCGTTTCGCCGCGTCGGGCTTCAGTTTTACTGAGCGCGATCCGTTCGAGAGTGCCCGCATACTTGGTGTCGGCAGAAGAAATGTCGAGCGTCACGCCTTCGATCTGAACATCGTCGAAGCCGCTGCCAAGCAGCGAGCTAATCGGTCCGGCAACTGAGCCGGCCGCGAGGATAGGCGAGTTCCCGGCCGAAAAGCGATGATCCACTTCGATCGGCTCCTGCCCCTTAACATTGATTGCCCCCTTGATAGTGATCGTGGAATCACCCAGCGCACGTTCGCTGGAAGTAATGGTGTTGAAGATTGTGATGTTCAGCAGTAGCGGTGTCAGAAACGAGTCGTTGGCGATTTCGTAGGAATAGGTCTCGCTGCGATCGCGGCTCGTGTGCAGGTTGATCTTCACCGGGATCATCTTCGGCGCCTGACCCAACAGACCGAAAACACCGGAGGCGCGGTCCTGAGAAATCGAGCCCATCATGGCGCCCGGGACTGACAACTTGAAAGAATTGTTGATGTTGGGAATAACCGTAACGACCGCGGTCTCGCTCATCGGCATATCTGAGGCGCCGAGACTCAAAAACGGATGGCCAAACGCATAGATGCGATCGCCATCGCGAAACGTGACCGTCCCGGAAGCAGCGATCGAATAGTCGCCGCGGACCAACTGCACGCTGACTGATGTTCCGGGAGTTAGTGTTTTTTCAGTGGCTTTTTCAAGCGGCGTGATAGCCGCCGAACCTCCCGCTCCAGAAACCGGGAGCAAGCCGTTTGCCATGAGCTGCGGCGCAAACATGGCGAGGGACTCCTGGCTGATGCCGCCGAAGACTACGGGTGTGGCAATCGGAGTCATCTGTTGTCCCATGAGCGGCATGAGACGAGAGCCTTCAGAAACGGGAGCAATCAGCGAAGTCGGACCGACCGCCGGTTTCGGCAAAGTTACTTTCCATTCGGTGGATGCAAGCTGAGCAAAGGAAACGGCGCGCGGTTCCTTTGGGCGCTCAGTTTGGATTGCCGAGCCTTTCTCAAAGATGTCGATCATCTGCTGGATGGGAGTGATGCCGGCGATTGGTTCCTTGGAAAACGGAAAACTAAAAGCGATCGCGCCGACCAGGCGGTTGTCAATGTAGACTGGCGAGCCCGACATGCCGGCGAAGACTCCGGTCTTCTCAACGTTGGCGCCGGTTAGTTTAGCTATGATTGCCGACTGCCGCGGTCCGGGAAAACCTGGCAACACCCCGAGGATCTCCACACCAAATTCCTGCGGCTCCGTTCCCGCAAACACGGTCCGCGCCGTTCCCTTCATCCCGGGACGCAGATCCTCGAGCGGAAACAGGCGAGAATCCCGGGCGGTAGCCACAGCCACCGGCTTTTGCGCGGCGGCCACTCCACCGATAACGGCGATTACCACCGCAATGAGAAGAACTTTTGCCAGACTATTCATCAAAAACAACCTCTGCTTACTGCTTGAGACATGTGCCCGCTCCGTAGGCGGCCAGGCTGGCTCAGGGCGACTATAGCTTTCACCTCCGAGAGCGGTCAAGGTAGTCGTTGCCCGAAACAAGTCCCGCTTTACCCAAAGATCCGGCCAGCGACTTAATCCGTCGCAAATCAGAGTTCTTTCTGACCAGGAAGGTTGCTTTGATTTAGAGATGCCATTGCCATTCAGCCGGTGAGTCTCGTCAGTTTCGTTCCGACATACTAAGATGCTTCTCCATGGACTCGATCGAAGGTTTCATCCTCAGCGGCGGGCAGTCGCGCCGCATGGGAACTGACAAGTCGCGGCTAATGCTCGACGGACAGAGTTTTGTTGAGCGCATTGCTGCGGAACTTTCGGTTGCTGTGTCCTCGGTAACGGTTGTTGGTAACAAAGCGACCGCACCTCTGCCTGGGATTAATCTCCCAGTCATCCCCGACGTCTATCCCGGCTGGGGGGCGCTGGGCGGTGTGCACGCCGCGCTTTCAGCCTGTGCCGCCGTGTGGGCACTGGTGGTGGCTTGCGATTTTCCCTGCGTGACCAGACAACTCTTTGGCCGGCTCGGCAGTGTTACCGAAAACTTTGCTGCCGTTGCCCCGATCCAAAGCGATGGTATTCCGCAGCCGCTTTGCGCGCTCTATCGCGTTGAACCTTGCCTCGGTCGAGCGGCGCAGCTGATCAAATCGGGCGAGCGAAAACCTATTGCTCTGTTACAATCTGTACCTACGCGCTGGGTATCCTTTGCCGAGTTGGCAGATCTGCGAGGCGCGGATCAATTTTTCGAGAACATCAACACTCCGGAAGACTACGCTCGCGTAAGCGAGAAAGGAGTTGGGAGAGAGGATTGACCGAAGTTCTTTGTTCGCTTGTTCATCCTTCAGCCCTCATCCTTCATCCCTTATCCCATGGCCACCCGACGACGAATTGGCAAGAAGCTCTTTAACTCGCTCCTGCCACTCCTGCTTATCCTTGTCGTGGCGCTTTTCATTGCGCTAGCCTTGATGGTCCGTGGAATTACACGCCCGCCCCGGCGCTCTTATCTGGTCACACCGGAAGCATTCAAGCAGATAAGCGGCAGGGCCTTAAGAGTAACTGACGAAAGCTGGCGAAACCGCGACGGTACGGCGGCTCGCGGTTGGCTGCTGCGCGGCGCCGAAGGAGCGCCGGCCGTCATTTTTTTGCACCGCTATGGCGGCGACCGCTCCCTGCTCTTCAATCTGGGAATAAAGGTAAACGAGGCTACAAACTTTACTATCCTCTGGCCTGATCTGAGAGGCCATGGACTGAACCCGCCGGTTAATTGGACTTCCTTTGGCACCCAAGAAGGACAGGACGCGCTGGCGGCCCTGGACTTTCTGCGCTCATTGAAAGGCGACAGCCAGGGCCGGTTAATCGGAGGACGCGTCGGAGTTTATGGAGTGGAGCTGGGCGCTTACGCTGCATTGCGCTCGGCGAGTCAGGATTCGGGCATTCAGGTTCTGGTACTCGATTCCGTTCCGCGCAATTCCGATGATCTGGTCAGCGCGGCGTTGCGTAACAATGTCGGCCTGAGTAATAGTGCGATATTGTTCCCGGCCCGGGTTGCTACGCGAGTCTATTTTCTCGGGAAATATGACAACACGAGTTCTTGTGAGCTGGCCGCCCGCCTCGGGACGCGACGAGTGCTACTGCTGTCGGGTGCTGATGATGGTTATCTGCGAGACTCGACTAAGTCTCTCGAACCCTGTTTTCCAAACCCAGCCAACCTGGAGGCAAAAACCGACTTGCCCTTGACCGGCTTTACGCTGCCCTCAGCGACCGGCGAGCAAGGCGAAGGCTATGATCGACCGGTGATAGATTTCTTCGTGAAGAACCTGCTTTAGATTTGGATCCTACACTGGCGCCGCACAAATCAGAACCGGGAGCGGTAGCGACCGGGTGCTGGGTTCAATGTGACAAACGGAAATTGTCTTACCCGATAGTAACGACCACTGAAGCTAAGTTGAATCCAGCACCCGGTAGCGACCGGGTGCTGGGTTCAATGTGACAAACGGAAATTGTCTTACCCGATAGTAACGACCACTGAAGCTAAGTTAAATCCAGCACCCGGTCGCTACCGCTGCCGGTTCTGATAGTCCACCGCGACGATCGCATAGCGGCCGTTGTTTCCGATCACATCCGTTTGCGCCGGAGCCAATCCTGTTAACTGGCCTACATCTCCAAGCGGCACGAAAGCCAGGAAAACCTCCGCGCGCCTTTGACTCTCGGCAATCAACTGCTGCGGTCCTTCATACATGACCGGCTCACCGTCTGCGCCGTAAACGATGCGGCCGGCGGCATAGAACTCCGCAGTGCGATCGCTGCGTTGCATGCCATAGATCACGGCATGCGAATAGCCTTTGGCATCGGCGAGTTGAAGCAAGTGTTTGGAAGATTCGAGTTCCGCTACCGGAGGAGCCGCACAGCGCATTAAGACGATCATGGCTGCCAAGGTAGCGCCGGCAATCAAGAGGATTGACGCTGCCGGCTTGCGAGGTAACAAGAATGCGAATCCTCCCGCAACACACAGGGGTGCTGCCATCAGGATCGCACAAGCAACCAGCGAATCTCCGGTCCGCCAGGCATAAGCAAGTGCCAAAATTGGGAACAAAAGACAGAGCGTTGCAGTCGTTCTGATTGGCCATCTGCCAGCTCTAGAATCCGAGCCAAGCCGCCACAGCCGTTCGCCGGCTATCAACGCGGCCGCGGGTAACACCGGCAGTATGTAACCGGGTAGTTTTGAGTTTCCGAAACTGAAGAAGAGCAACGGGAACAGAAACCACGCCAGCGCGAAGACGAGCAGCCGGCTCCAGCGATCCTCCGCTCGGTCGCCTGCCGAAGCTCTTACGCGCCAAGTCCAACGGCTGGTTTGCAGCAGTCCATCAATCAGGAACGCTGTCCACGGCAACGCGAGCAGGGGGATAACGTACAGATAATAGTAAACGGGCCGCCAGTGATGATATTTGTTTGAGACGTAGCGCGCGAAGTGGTGCTGAATAAAAAACTGATCGATAAACGGCCAGCCGTGTCGCCAGATGACCGGCGCATACCAGATAGCAGCAACGAGCAGCGCCAACGGGATTCCCCAGAACAGACTAATAAACGCATTTCGTTCCGGTAGTCTCCGGCGGAATAGGTGGTAGAGGCCCACAACGCCAATAGGAATTACTATCCCGACGAGACCCTTCGCCAGGAGCGAGAGACCAATGAAGGCGTAGAACCCAAAGAGGAATGCTCGCCGCGGTCTTGCGTTTTCCTCCAACTCAAGCAGGAGATAAAACGCGAGCGCCCACGTCGTTGTCATTGTTAGGATGATGTCGAAGCTGGCGGCCCGCGAGAAGACTATGAATCCGAGCGTTGTAGCTAAAGCGAGGGCGCTCCAGAACGCGAAAGAATGCCGGGACCCGCCGTTCCGAAGGGCTTCATCCCCGTCGTTGCGTTCAACCCGGCGCCCGACAACAAAAACAGCCGCGACGGTAAGCACGCCGGAGACTGCCGCCGGAACACGCGCCGCCCATTCCGACACTCCAAACAATTTGAAGCTGGCGATCATCATCCAGTAGAGCAAAGCCGGCTTTTCAAACCAGGTATGTCCGCCGAGGGTGGGAGTAATTAGATCGTGGCGCAACAACATCTCGCGCGCGACCTGTGCGTAACGAGGCTCATCCGGGCCAACGAAGGGAAGCTGACCGAGGCCATAAAAATAGAATGCAAGAACGACGAGAAAAAGGAGAACGGCGCCACGCTTGGCAAGGGTTGAAGGATGCAAGTATATTCGACTCCGAATGCAGACTGATAGTTTAGAGGTGGGCCTTGCCCGCCGTTGCAACGTTACGAAGACCCACGAGTATTATCGAAACTCCACTGATGTACAAACCGAGTCGATATGTTAACTACGAAGCGGGCAATGCCCGCTTCTAAACTGTCCTGATGCATACACCACTTCGTACCGCAGTCGTCGGCGTGGGCCACCTGGGCCGGCAACACGCACGCATCCATTCCAATCTCGCCCGTGAAGGCTTGACTGAGTTTGCTTTCGTCTGTGACCGCGACGAAAAAACCGCACTCGGCGTCGCTTCGGAAAGAAAGACCGAGTTTACGACGGACTGGCGCAAACTGATTGGCCGCGTAGACGCGGTGAGCCTGTCGGTTCCAACCGAGTCGCATTGCGAAATCGCCTGCGGCCTGCTTGAAGCCGGCATCCACGTGCTGGTGGAGAAACCCATCGCGCGGACACTCGCCGAAGCCGACGAGATGATCGCAGCGGCAGCGAAAGGCGAGGCACTCTTGCAGGTCGGACATTTGGAACGTTTCAATCCCGCGCTCGTCGCCCTCCGCCCGCACGTGCGCAAGCCGGTCTATTTCGAGATCCATCGCATCGGTGAGTTTACCGCGCGTTCAGTGGACATTGATGTGGTGCTTGACCTGATGATCCATGATCTGGACATCGTGCAGTGGCTGGTTGGCGAAGACGTTGAAGTAACCGAGTTGCATGCGGTTGGCATTCCGATACTGACGAACAAGGTGGATGCCGCCAACGCGCGGCTTGAGTTTTCTTCAGGCGCCGTCGCAAACATTACTGCCTCGCGCGTCGGCACGGAAAAGATTAGAAAGATGCGCTTTTTTCAACCGCATGATTACATCGCAGTCGACTACGCCACGAAGCACGCGTCGATTAGCAGTCTCGCGCCGCCAGGCGCTGATGGCGCGTGGCCTGGTGTGCAGGTGAAGAATCTCGACATCGTAGAGGTCGAACCGCTGCGCGCGGAGATTCTCGCGTTTGTAGAAGCCGCGCGCGATGGACTGCCCGCGCCGGTGTCCGGGAGGGAAGGAAGAAACGCACTGGCCCTGGCGCTGCGAGCGTTGGAACGAATTGAAGAGCATTCGGCGAAGGTCCAGGTTGGATCTGTTGGCAAGAGTTTTCCATAACTAAGAGCGGGGGCGAGGCGGGGTCCCCAGCGGGGCAGCCCCGCTGGGGTGCTGGGCCCGCCTTCCTGACCCAGAGTCTCACTCTGTTGAGTGTCACAATGAAACTTGAGAGGCTTTCAAGGGAAGTGCAAACAGTCGACCCGGAAAATCTCTCAGGTTAGGAAGGCGGGCTTGCCCCCGCTCTTTTACCGCAAGTCTCCTGGAGTATGTCTACACCAGCCGCTGCCATCTCATCTTTTCTTACCGAGCGCATCGGCACCGGCGACTTCCCTTCCGCCGTTTACCTGGTAGCCGAGCAAGGCCGCGGGATCTTTGCTGACGCTTTGGGTAACGCGGTGGTTGAACCGCGCCGCATCGCCGCCACGCTCGACACGATCTATGACCTCGCCTCGCTCACAAAACCGCTCGTGACCGGTCTCCTCTGTGCTCGCAGGATTGAAGCGGGCGAGCTCGCGCTCGATAGTCTCGTCTCACATTACCTGCCGGAGTTTGACCGGTCAGATAAGCAAACAATCACCGTCGGCCAACTTTTGACGCACACTTCAGGTCTGCCGGCCTGGCGTCCGCTCTACATTCTTGCCACCGGGGAACGTGACCGAACGATCGCGGCGATTGCGAATCTTGAGTTGGAATATAAGCCTGGCACGCGCGTCGTCTACAGTGATTTGGGATTCATCGTTCTGGGTTTGCTGTTGGAACGACTAATGCGCAAACGTTTGGCTGAGTTGGCCCAGAGCGAAATTTTACAGCCGTTGAACTTGAAAAACACGTTCTTCAATCCTGAGATTGCCCTGCAAACCGGAATCGCTGCTTGCGAGACCGGGAACGCCTACGAACGAGAGATGTCTCGCGATAGCGATGCGGGCGATTACAGGAATTGGCGTCAGGAATTAATCTGGGGCCAGGTGCATGATGGCAACGCGTATTTTCTCGGCGGTGCTGCTGGTCATGCGGGACTCTTCTCAACAGCAGGAGAAACTCTGGCGCTGGCGAACCAGTTTGTAAGTGGCCAAACTAAGTTACTAAGGCCGGCCACCTGCGAGTTGTTTCGTCAGAATATGACAGCAGGAAAAGAAGAAGCACGATCTTTCGCCTGGCAGTTGGCGGAAACAATAGACTCAGCGGCTGGTCCGGATCTTCCGCGTGATAGTTTTGGTCATTCCGGCTTCACCGGAACGAGCTGCTGGATCGATCCGCATCGCGAGCGCGTCTTTATCTTGTTGACGAATCGCACGCACGCCCGCGCATTGCCATTCGCAAATATCAATGGCGTGCGCCGGCAGTTTCATATCCTGGCTGTTGCCACCCTCTCCAACTCAGAATAGCCAGACCGCAAAGAACGCAAAGAAAACCGCAAAGGGCAGCAACGCCTTAACCCCCCGCAGTTCTTGCGTCTAACTTTGCGAACTTTGCGGTTAGATGCGCGTCATTTTTATCTGCTGGCCTGCGTGCTGGCTCTGGTGCGGGGCCCTTTGGGGAGTACCGTAAAGTGGTTGAGCGTGACAAACACGCGGTCCCCCCTTCTGAGTTTCACCGCCATTGTTTCGGGTTTCGGCCTGGTCGCAATGATCGGCCTGGCGGTCTGGCTCTCCGGAGTTTCGGTAGTTAAGTAATAAGGTGTGTCGGTCTCGCCGCTGCCACTTCCGTTTGGATCAAGTCGGATCCGCAATCGCTCATAGGCTCCGACAAAACTCGTCTCCTCGACTATGCCACTGGATAGGCAAGCGTGACCCACTGGAAACGTCTGCGTCTTGCTCAGCGAAACGTCTTCAGGCCGAAAGATAACTGTAACCACCTCGCCGTCTCTAAATTCCTGGGGATCCAGACGCGCAGGGATTGAGGTGGCGCCAATCTCGATATGATCTCCGCGGATGACACCTTCAAGAATGTTGGCGGCCCCGAGAAAGGTTGCAACATACTCGGTGGTTGGATTGTTGTAGACCTGATAGGGCGTGCCAATCTGTTCGATGTGGCCCACGTTGATTACGGCGATGCGGTCGCCTAACTCCAGGGCTTCCTCCTGGTCGTGAGTGATAAAGATTGCCGGGACGTTGACTTTCTTTAGCAGCGCACGTATCTCGCGCCGCAAGTGCCCGCGCGTTTGCGCGTCGAGCGCGCCGAACGGCTCGTCGAAAAGCAACACCTTCGGCTTGTAAGCAAGCGTGCGCGCGATCGCCACTCGCTGCTGTTGTCCGCCGGAAAGCTGCGATGGATATTTCTTGCGATGCTCCTGGAGTTGCACCAGCTCGAGCAGTTCGTTAACTGTTTTCTTAACTTCCTTGCGCGGCCGGTGTCTGATGCGCAGGCCGTAGCCAATGTTTTTCTCCACCGTCATCTTCGGGAAAAGCGCGTAGGACTGAAAGATGACTCCGACGCCACGTTCGCGAGCGGGAAGCTCGGTGACGTCCTTGTTGTGAAGTATGATTTTTCCCGTGTAAGGTTGTTCCAGGCCGGCGATGATCCGCAAGATCGTGGTTTTTCCACTGCCCGATGCGCCCAGCAAAACCAACGCCTCACCCTCGGCAACATGAAACGTGATATTTTCGAGCACGCTCGTCTTGCCGAAAAACTTGCTCACGCCCACGACGCTGGCTGCCGCCGGCAGCACGCTTTCCTTTGAAACAGGATTCACCTTGTTTTCCATAACTCTGGCCACTTGAGCCATCATCAAAACACCTCAATCTACCGAAGTCTAAAGATTAGACTAATTTCAATCGACGTCAAGCCAATCCCTGGCAAAAAACAGCACGCTGAAAATCAGAAACGAAAATAGTGCCAACACGATTGCAATCGCATTCGCAGCTTCAATTTGACCTTCATTAAACTTGGCAAATATGTAAAGAGGCGCCGTCTGCGTGCGACCCGCCAGATTGCCAGACACCATGATCGTGGATCCAAATTCCCCAACCGCGCGGGCAAAAGTCAACAGCGCCCCGGAGACGATCGCGCCGCGCAACGATGGCAAAGTGACGTGCCAGAACGTTTGCCAACGAGTGGCGCCGATCGTCGCCGACGCCTCTTCGAGCGAGCGACTCATGGTGTCAAATACAGGCTTGATAACTCCGAACGCAAGTGGGAACGTCACAAAAATATTGGCGAGGACAATCGCACCGGCAGTGAACATGACCTCAATTCCGTGCGGTCGCAGCAGGCGCCCCAGCATGCCATAAGGTCCCCACAACATCAGCAAAGCGACCCCCGCGACCGCCGTGGGAATCGCAGTGGGCAAGGAGATCGTAACGATGAGCGCGTTGCGTCCCCAGAAGTTGTAACGCGAGAGCACGTAAGCGGCGAATAATCCAAAGAGGACATTGAACGCCGTGGCCCAAAAACTCGTGACCATTGAGAGCTTGAGCGCAAAGATGGCGTCCGCGGCGGTCAGTGCCGCCCAGAAACTAGCCAATCCTTTGCTGGTGCCAAAAATGAAAATTGAGAGGAGCGGCAGCAACACCAACGGCAGCATCATGAAGATCAGCATGCCGATGCTTAAAGGTCGCGCCACGTCGAACCCGCGAACATGACGCATTGTTGGTACAAGTGAACTCATCAGTTTTTGGTAAATGGTAAATGGTGAATAGTAAATAGTTCGTCAAATACGCGCCCGGAAGCAATCGGCTAAGCCTCAAAGTCACCTATCAACTATTTACCATTTACGATTTACTATTCACTATTTTCGGTTCAGCACTTTATTCTTAAAGACTTGTTCGATTACTTCCGGATACGCCTTCTCCCAGCCGCCGAAGTAGTCGATCGTAAACGGCATCTCGATATGTCCGAACCCTTTGTTCGCTTCATTCAAGGCGTTGTTAATTACCGCATAGAAATGAAACTTGACGAAAGCCTTCTGCGCTTCATCGCTCCAGAGATATTGTATGAAGGCGTCCACTACGGGGCGTTTTTCAGGAGAAACGTTTCGATCTATGACAACCACGGGATGCTCGCTGAAAATAGTCGCTTGCGGAGTAATTATTTCTACCGGCTTGCCGCTTTCTTTCATGAGCAGACCATCGAGTTCATACGTTACGAGCGCGTCACCATTGCCGAGTTCGAATGTCGTACGGGCTTCACGTGCAGATGCTGGAGTTATGAATACGTTTTTCCAGATCGCCTGAAGCGTTTGCAGCGCGCGCGCCTGATCCGGCTTGCCGCTCTCTTTTTCAGACTTGACTAACTCCGAGCCATAGATTGCCAGGATAGACCATTGGGCTCCACCTGAGCTGACCGGATCCGGATGAATCAGCTTCACGCCCGGCTTGGCGAGATCCGGAAAGTCGTGAATGCCTTTGGGGTTTCCACCCTTCACAAGGATCACGAAAGGCGTTTTGTTGACAATGCCCTTGTACGGCAACGCGTGCCAATCTGACGTGACGAATCCTTGGGCCTTCAGACGCTGGGCATCGCGATCGATTGATAGAATCGCAATGTCGGCAGGCACCCCTTGCAGGATCTGGTTAGTAACCGTCTCCGAACCAGCATAGGACGAGGTGAAGCGGACGACCTGGCCATGCTCCTGTTTCCATTTGGCCGCGAATCCAGGATAGATAGCTTTCTCCATTGACTCCTTCATCACCGAGAAGCCATAAAGCGTGATATTGATGCCGCCCGTTTCCGCTGGTTTAGGCAGACAGCTGCTGGCGAACAGAATAAGCACCAGCAGTGTGGCGTAGATGGCGAGCGCTCTATTGAATGTACGTTTCCTCAAGAGCCAGGCCCTTTCTCGTTTCGTCCGGGCTCGACGGTTGCCGCGGCGACTTTCGGTTGCGGGGGTTAGAGGTCTATACCATACCTTCGCCTGTTCTGGAAAGATGTAAGAGTCTCCGATTATGATGGGCCGTGAAACGTCCGGTCATAGTGCTAAATGTGCCCTCAGGCAAAGGTCACACTGTGAAACAACTATTACTAGCTTGCGCGCTGCTTCTCCCCATGTTTTTCGAAGCAAGTTGCCAGTCCGATTCTTCGAAAAATGTCCAGGGCTCCGCGGATCTGACTGTAGCGGCGGCCGCCAACCTGACGGACGCCCTGGCCGAGATCGGCCTGCGGTTTGCGAGTAAAACGGGGATTCGCGTGGTCTTCAGTTTCGGCGCCACTGCAGACCTCGCCAGGCAAATAGAGAATGGCGCTCCCTTTGATGTGTTTGCGTCGGCGGATACTGAACATGTAGAGCAGCTCGAACGCAA
>JBGQJH010000009.1:0-17129 GCA_041498935.1 Pyrinomonadaceae bacterium
CGGGTCGACGCTTTACCAGCGAAACGCCGACAAGCTTTTTACTCCGGCTTCCAACATGAAAATCTATACGACGGCCGTTGCCCTCGATCTCCTCGGCGCTGACTACCGCTGGCGAACTCCTGTCTATGCAAACGCGCCGCCTGATACCAACGGCCGTGTGCAAGGCGACTTGATTCTCTACGGACGCGGCGCGCCCGATCTCGTCGCGCGCAGCAATGACGACAACCAGGCCTCACTCGCAAAACTCGCGGACGACCTTTATGCGCGCGGTGTAAGGAGTATCAGCGGTAATTTGATCGGAGACGAAAGTTACTTCCGTGGCGATCCTCTGGGAGATGGTTGGCAGTGGACGGACCTTCAGTGGTACTTCGGCGCCGAGGCGAGCGCGCTATCGGTTAATGGGAACGAGGTCGACGTTAACTTCGTGCCTTCCGGTAAGGACGGCGAAGCGCCGGGTGTCAGATTGAGCGATCCTGAAGGCTACGTGACCGTGGAAAACCGTATCGCTATTGGGGAACCTGGTGTGCGTCCAACCATCGGTGTGCATCGAGGACTTTCTGATAACAGCATTGAAGCGTGGGGAGAATTTGCGCCTGACACAAAGGGCTTTGGCGCTCGGCTCTCAGTGCACAATCCCGCGCTCTGGGCCGCGAAATTGTTTCTGGATGCGCTTAAGACCCGTGGCATAAGAGTCGAGGGTCAGGCAGTCGCGCGGAATTCGCGTGTGCCGCAGAGTCAAAGGTTTAATCCAACAGAGTCGGTCGAACTGGCGTCCGTAACCAGCCGGCCTTTGCGTGAGATCGCAAAAAGAACAAACAAGGAAAGCGTCAATCTCAACGCTGAACTAATTCTGCGCACGCTTGGGAGAGAGCGCGGAGAGATAGCTGCATTGCCGGAGGCGATTGGAAGAGAGAGAGGAGATGATGAAGCTGGGCTAGCGGTTATCCGCGTGTGGCTGGCGCGGGCGGGGATCGCGACCAGTCGCCTGGCTCTTCACGACGGCTCTGGCTTATCCCGGCTCGACCTCGTGACGCCCGAGACAAGCGCGCGGTTGTTGCTTGCCATTTCAAAGACGGCCTCTGCCTCCGTCTTTAGAGAGTCGTTGCCAATCTCGGGCCGGGACGGAACACTGGCCGGCCGGCTCAAAACCATAATTGATCGCGTGTCCGCCAAGACCGGATCTCTAACGTACGACAACTCGCTGTCCGGCTATGTAACGACTTCCAGCGGAGAAGCTTTGGCCTTTTCAATCATGTGCAACGACGAGACTAGCCGGAGCGAGAGCACCAGATCAATAGACGAAATTGTATCTTTGATAGCTGCATTTCCAGATCTACCTGCGGAAAAAGTCCAAAAACCTCAATAATTTCCTTCTTGCCAGCCAAGGTTGGCTCTAGACAAACCACGTTCAACAGGCTATTATCCTTCTTGCGGGGCTTCGGCTAGTCCAGTCTACCCGCAGTCAGCGCGGCCTCATATCTTATTTTGAGAACAGTCCCACCCTCTTCAAGTCAGGAGTGAAATCAAATGTTAAGACGGATTGGTAGTTTCACTTTTTGTGCGATCACAATAGCGGTATTCAGCGCCACCACGCTGGCGCAGTCTAACCTTACGGCGAAAGCAAATGTGCCTCGGCCGGTTCCGGCCAGCGCGGTAATGGAAAGCGATCGCATTAGAGACGGACTCATTGGACCCGTGCGAAGAGTGAGAACAGAGGTTGCCAAACTTTCAAGTGAGACTGGAAAACTGTTGGAAGCTAAACACGCCGTTTTGGAAATTGTGGCCTACGACATCAAGGGTAACAAGATCGAGAACCAGTACTTTCCAATCGCCGGCGCGAGCCTGACGGGTAAAGAGGTCTACAAGTATGACGACAAGGGAAACATCAGCGAGATGACTCTCTTGAATACGGACGGATCTCTGTTGAGCAAGGAAATCTACAAATACGAATTTGACTTCGCGGGCAATTGGAACAAGATGACTACCGCGGTCGCGGTAATTGAAGCGGGCAAGATGTCTTTCGAGCCCACCGAAGTAACCTATCGTTCCATCATGTATTACCTGGACGAGAACATGATGAGAATGGCGCAGCCGGCTGCCCAGCCGGGCTCACCAACTCCGGCGCCGGCAAGCAATGTGGCAGCGGTGAATTCGGAAACGAAGAACGCGTCGCTTGTTGCCAAGCCTTCAGTCAACAACGACTCGGCCTCAAGTCACAAAAATTCAACCGCACTGCCCAGCCCGGTGAACACGGCTGACAAACTCAACGGTCTGGGATCGGTTGAAGTGGGAACTGCGCGATCCAACGCGAATGACCAGGCCCCGGTGGTCCAGCTTGACTCGGAGCCGCCTCCTCCGCCGGGCCCGCAGCCGATTCTAAAACCAGTCTCCGGCGGTGTACTAAATGGGACAGCTATTAGTTTGCCGTCACCCAACTATCCGGAGACTGCCAGACGCTTAAGAGTGGCAGGTCTGGTTACAGTTGAAGTTGTGGTGGATGAGACAGGCAAAGTTATTTCCGCACAGGCCACCGGCGGACCGGCCGCATTGAGAGACGTTGCTGTTCAGGCCGCCCTCAGAGCGCGATTCTCTCCCACGAAGCTCTCAGGTCAACCTGTCAAAGTTTCGGGCTTGATTAACTACAAGTTCGCGCTCTCTCAATAATTTTCTCAAGGCGGCGACGCCAACCCCCGGAGTCGCCGTCTTGCGGGTTTCAATTCCTCCCGACATCTCTTTTCATAAGAGGAGCTAACGCTGATGGCACTAACCGGACACCTGAGCGATCTTTCGCTTTCCGAATTGATTGAATTCTTTTGCAACCAACGTAAGACCGGGCAGCTTAAGGTCCTCTATCCCCAAGGTCCCGGTTATTTTTATCTTCAAACCGGCTCAGTGGTTGACGCTCGTATCGGCGTGCTGCGGGGAATTGATGCGGTCTACTATGCGTTGACGCTTCCCAATGCGAAGTTTGAGTTTGGCGGTGCGTTTGAACCAACCGATCGCACGATCAATCAACCATGGACTCAGGTGGTGCTTGAAGGTCTACGTCGGCTGGACGAAGGCGTGGTTCCCACTAATGCCTTCCCGCCGGACTATCATGAAGTAAGCGATCCCGGAGATATGAAGGCGCCGGAGACTGCTTTTACGGAGCTTGAGAGTTTGCGCGTCCCCGCCTTTCTTTCTTTCATCGCTCCAGAATCGATTGGCAAGCGAAAGTTTATAATTGCCGGCGCGGTGGCCTTTGCTGTGATTGCCAGCGTGGCCGCGATCGGAGTGCCGGCGGGTTGGTACAGTCGCGCCCGGGCATCAGCAGTTGCCGGCCAGCCTGCGACTACAGCAGCTACGACGGAGCCGTCGTCCGCCGGCGTGGCCGAGGCTCCCAGGAACGAGTTTGTGGCGCCTTCGCAGGCAAGCGATCACAGTGAAGAGGCGGCGCTTGCAGCGAAGCGGCAGCGCGAGAAGGAGAAAGGAAAAGTGAAGGCGCGTGAAGAGAAGACGGCACCGTTAGGTCAACCAGCGCCAGGTTTGGCCTCACCCGCGCCGACGAACGTTGTCACTGAAGCTGCGAAGTCGGGACCAAAGAAGATTGCCGTGACGGTTACATACGATGAGTCGGGCCGCGTCACGCAGGCCTCGGGCGGCGATGCGAGTGCCATACGCATTGCGCGTCAGAAACGTTTCCCGGCGGGAAAAGCGGGCTCAGCAACAATAACGATTCCGATAAACTAAAGAACAAGAACGGGAAAAGGGGAAGAGGGGAAAAGGGCAAAAGGGGAATGGCAAGGACGGCTTTCTTTTACCTGTTCCCCCGTTCCCCTTTTGCCCTTTTCCCCCGTTGCTTTCAAACCAACTGCATGATTTCGTCGTCTGCCAAAACAGCGGACGCTTGTTTGGCTCGATCGTAAATCCGGCTGACGCGTTCTTCGCTCGCTTCGATGCCCCGCTTCTCGAGCCAGTAGATCACGTTTGACTTACCACTCATCGGTCCGATCTCAACCACCTGTTCCAAACCAAACTGTCCAGCCGGAACGCCGGAATAAACCAGGTCGGCGAGCGTTCGATCGCCTTTCTTGTAACTCTTGATCACCGCCGCCGCATGTACGCCCGTGGCCGTGCGAAAAGCGTCGCGACCAAACACCGGATAGTTGCAGGGGATTTCCCAACCGCAGGCCTTCGAGGCTACCGAGCAATACTCGCCCAGTCGCGACAGATCATTTTCAATCCAGCCCATTAGTTTCAAGTTGACGAGCAACTGATCCATTGGCGTGTTCCCAACTCGTTCGCCCATTCCCAACGCGGAGCCGTGGACTTGATCCGCGCCGCCCTGGATTGCAGCTATCGAATTGATTAAGCTCAGGCCTCGATCCTGATGGCCGTGCCAGTCGAGCCGGATGTTGCCGCCCTGTTCCTCGATGATGTTCTTGACAAATCGAACTACAGCACGCGCACCGTCTGGAGTTGAATGTCCCACGGTGTCGCAAACGCATACCGCCTTCGCTCCGCATTGGATGGCCGTCGTGTAGAGAGCGCGAATGGTTTCCGGGTTTGCCCGCGTAGTGTCCTCGGTTACGTACATCACCGGCACGCCTCCACTGACCGCAAAAGTCACTGCGTCTTCCGTCAGTTTCAACAACTTGTCGAGCGTCCAGTCTTCCGCAAAGAACCGTATGGCAGAAGAACCGATGAAGGTACAGGCTTCGATCGGAATGCCGACGCGCTGCGAGATCTCGATAATTGGCACGATGTCGTTGCGATGAGTGCGCGCGGCGCAGTTAGGCCGAATCTTCAGTCGTTTCTCGGCTATCTCGCGGGCCATTAACTCCACGCCGGCGGCGTGAGTTCCGCCGGCACCGGGCAGTCCGATGTCGGCGGTATCGATGCCCAACGCGTCCATCAGATGAAGCAGCTCGATTTTCTGCTCAACCGGCGGCTCACTGACGGAAGGTGATTGCAAACCATCACGCAGGGTTTCGTCGTCAAACCCTATGTGGCGATGCGGAGGAATCAACGCCGGATCGATTGTGTTCCAATCGTAAACTAATTCATCAAGCGACACTCGAAACCTCCAGCGATCGGCCCGGTTCCTGGGTTTATAGTCCAGACTCTAGTTTGCCGTTTGTGAGACTCATCAAGCTGAAGCTTGTACTCTACACTCGGAAAGAAATTCGATTACAGCAATCTGCCATACTTAATGTCAAGCGAGGTATTTCAGCGCCCGCTTTTGACCTGAGGCGTCGCTGTGTTATAGCCTCTCACGCGTTTCATCTAACGAAGCGTTTTGGTTCGACTCTTTCAACTTTGAACAGCCACGCTCCGGTTCAAGTTAAGACGATCGCGCTGGGTTCTGACCGCGCGGCGAAGATCATGGCCCTGCGGGCGAGCATCGCGCGCATTGCGACCATCGATTCCTCCTGGGCAGAGGCCAGCGTGCTGGCACGCGCAGTGGAAACAACCGTGCCGGCGATGCCGATGAATGATTGGGAGCTAATGCAGGGTGCGCGCGAAAGAGCGCTCGCGGTGCGCGATCAACTTCAGGCTCAGCGCCGGGAGGCCGACATTTATGTGGGACTCGAGGGCGGCTTTCATTCCATATCGATCGAAGGCGAATGGCACACGTTTCTGCGTGGCTGGGCGTATGCGACTGATGGAAAGAACGGAACGTTTGGCGCCACGCCTTCGATTAGTGTGCCGGCGGCGCTGGCAAAAAAAGTTATTGAGGGGCGACGCGAACTGGGATTGGTGATTGATGACGTGGCGGGGATGCAAGACGTGCGCAGCCGCCAGGGAGCGTGGGGCATTCTCTCGCGCGATCTGGTTACGCGCGCGATGAGTTTTGAACTAGCGCTGATTGCCGCGTTTGCGCCGTTTTATAATAAGAAGATGTATTCCTAAGGTGATTCGAGCCACAGAGGCCCAGAGCAACTCGGCACAACGGCCTCCATAATTCAGTTATTTGCTTTGTTCCCGTCGCTTTCTCTACGTCTCTCCGGTCTCTGTGGCAAAATAGTAAAACGAACATGGACGAACTTATCGCACAGGTCAATGACGGCGAACCCACGCACCATTCGCGTGTAAATGTCGGCTGGATCGAAGTGATCGCCGGTTCGATGTTTTCGGGAAAGTCGGAAGAGCTAATCCGTCGGCTGCGGCGCGCCAAGATTGCTCGTCAGAAGGTGCAGGTGTTCAAACCGGACATCGATTCGCGCTTCTCGCGCGACCACATCGTTTCGCATTCGGAGATGCGTCATGAGTCGGCAAACATTCGCAGCGCTGAGGAAGTGCTGGCGAGAGTTGAACCCGATACGGAAGTAGTTGGCATTGATGAGGGACAATTCTTTGATAACGCGCTGGTGGAGGTCGCAACTCAATTAGCAGGGCGCGGGGTCCGCGTAATCATCGCCGGCCTGGATCAGGACTACACCGGCAAACCCTGGGAACCAATGCCACAACTGCTTGCCATCGCCGAGTACATCACCAAGACGCACGCCATCTGCATGAAGTGTGGCCAGCCCGCCAATTACTCCCAACGCACCTTTGAATCTGACGAGCGTGTCGCTGTCGGCGCCGGCGGCATGTACGAAGCCCGCTGCCGCCGCTGCTTTGTCCCGCATGCGGATGCCCCGACAGTGCACCCGGAATAGACCCAAGGTTCTCGATAACTGAAAGTAGCTGGCGCGGCCGACCCGGTCGCTACCAGCACCCCACGCGGGCTGCCCGCGCGGGGACCCCGCCCCGCTCACGGTTCTGATAGTTCGCGTTTCGCGAGCATTGAAGGGCCTCACCGTCATTTGTCTCGGTGCGCGCTTTCATTGAGTGCGCCTCGAGAGTATCCTATGACATCTCCTCCGAAAACTTGCCGGACACCCCCGGACCGGCAATGACGAAACATCAACGACGAAACATCAACACGCCATATTAGAGTGCGTGCGAACATCTGTTACTCGAAAGGAGCGTTGGCAATGAAGCGAACCGGGGTTGTTTTGAAATTGGTTTTGGCATTGGCGGTATGTCTCGGAATGTTTGGCACTCTAAGCCCGGCAGCAGTCGCCCGCAACCGCTGTAAGGACCGATGCGATGAGGTTTACCGCTTGCGAAAGGACGTATGCAGAGCGATACCGCTGAAGCACGAACGGAAAAGCTGTGAAAAGGCAGCGAAGCGGGCCAAGGACGACTGCAAACATCGCTGCCGGTGAAGCAGTGAGCAGTGCGCGGTGTAGCACGACAGAAGGGTGAATAACTACGCTTCGGAGCTGTCCTCGCGACAAAAAGATGGCCGCGCGACTAGAGTCACGCGGCCATTGTCACGTGGTTGTTGCTACTGTGGGAGCAGCAGCGGCGGCTTGGCGAATCATCGCGGCCGCCTGGCGGATCAATTGGTGAGCGTTCTGAGCCGGGGCTGCTGGGCGTGGGGTTAGAGGGAATGCTACACAGTAGCTACTTAAGCGAAACAACCTGTCCCGAGCGCCAGTAAGTTTTTAGCAGGTTGAAACCTCTGAACTTGGTTTCGCCTGGACCCACAGATACAATGCTGTCGCTACGATCAAGCAGCGCGTGCTTTCGTGTGATCCCTCCTGAGTTCACGGCTAACAATATTGATTTGGCGGGCTGCGAGTCCTTAAGAAAATGTTAAGAAACGAGTGGAGGGTTAATGAGTAGGGGGACCGCTCAAGCTTTCGGAGCGAAATATCATTTTGGCGACTTTCAACTAGACACTACCGAGTGGGTATTGCGCCAGTCGGGTAAGATCCTGCCGCTTGTGCCGAAGGCAGTCCAGGCTCTGGAGCTGCTGGTCCGAAACGCGGGACGCGTAGTTTCGCGGACCGAAATGGTTGAAACACTCTGGCCTGATTCCTTCGTCGAAGACTCAAACCTCACCGTCACCATTTCTGTGTTGCGACGAGCACTAGGAGACAATGAGAACGAGATAATATTCATTGAGACTGTTCCAAAGCGCGGCTACCGCTTTGTGCCCCGGGTTAGGATCAGCAGTAGTGCGCGGCCAGGCAGAGTAAATTTCAGCTCCATGCAGATCATCCGCCTGACCCACAACGGACATGTGTTGGATGTGGGGATTTCGCCGGACGCGCGGTTATTGGCGTATGTGCCAGTCGAGGCGGGCGCGTACAGCCTGTGGATCTGGAATCTCGAGTCGGACGAAAAACGGCAATTGCTCCCGCCGGCCTCTGCCTTGTGCTGGGGCTTACGATTCGCCCACGATCAGGAAGATCTCTTTTACATCACCACCCAACCCAACAGTACGATCAGCGTCCTGCATCGAGTGCCCGTGTGCGGCGGACAGTCGCAGCAACTGGTTGTGAATATTGACGCGCCGATGGCCCTTTCGCCGGACGGTCTCCAAATCGCATTTGTTCGCTGCTATCCTGGCCAACATAAGGACGTCCTTATCGTTGCCAATGTCGATGGCTCAGCCGAACGGGAAATAGCCCTGCGGCAGCATCCCGATAAATTCTGTTTCTCCGCCGCTTCGTGGTCGCCAGACGGCAAACTGATTGCTCTGGGTGCCAGTCGCAATAACGAACTTGAGTTTGCCGTACTCGGTGTGCCGCTGAATGGAGGTGCGCCCGTCGAACTGTCGCAATGGGCTTGGAAGGATATGCGCGCTGTGGAGTGGAGCGAAGACGGAAGCGGTCTTTACTTTTCCGCCACGGCTTTACATTGCAATTCGCTTCAGATTTGGCGGTACTCGTGGCGCGATGGTGAGCGGCAACGCATTACCAATGATCCTAATAACTACGAACAGATTAGCGTCGCTGAGAGGGCAGAGGCGCTGGTCACCATGCAGGTGGAGCCGCAGGCCAATATTTGGATGGTGCCAGCGAACGGCGCGCCGCGGCGTATTACTTCGGGCCGCACTGAAGGCTTTGACGGGCTGGCGGTCGTGGCCGGCGGACGCATCGTTTATGCATCGACTGAGAATCAACAGTCGGATCTGTGGAGCATCAATGCGAACGGATCGGACGGGCGTAAGTTGACCTATGACAGTGGATTTTTCCCAACAGCTTCGCGCGATGGTCGTTTAGTGGCCTACGTCTCCGCGCAGGGCAGCACCCTTCACATCTGGTGCATGGATGCCGATGGCGGTAACAAGAAACAATTGACGAAGGGCGCTGGGGAAAGCCATCCGAGCATTTCTCCCGACGGTCAATGGATCGTGTATACGCCACTCGGCGAGGGGCGCAACACGCTCTGGAAAGTTTCAACAGCTGGAGGTTCGCCGGTGCAATTGACGCGAGACAGCATGGCGATCAAGCCGGTTGTATCGCCCGATGGAACGAGGATCGCATGCGTGCATCGCACGGACGAGGCCGATCGGTGGAAGATCGCTGTGTTGTCTGCGGATGGGGGAACGCCACTCATGTCCTTTGCTCTGCCTTACCCTTACAATCAGGTCATTCGCTGGACGCTGGATAGCAAAGCGCTCATCTACGTTGACCGCCGCGACGGCGTCTATAACCTTTGGCGACAACCTCTCGATGGCGCGGCGCCGACCCAGATTACCAACTTCACGGAAGATGCGATCTTTTACTACGATTGGCTGGGCGACGAAGAACAATTGATTGTCTCGCGCGGCGCGAAAACAAGAGACATCGTGCTCATCAGAAACTTCGAATGAGGTGCATCGCTGGTCGCTTCGTCTCGCCGCAGATTGCTCTCCACCAGTGGCCGGACAACGCCCTTTCTATTGTTCCCGTCCTCTTTTTCTTGTGTGACTTAAATAGCTCTATTTAATCAATGCCAAGACCAATCCGGTAAGAGTCGCGATTCGACCACCGAGATTTGATCACGACAGTGGGATTTGAGACGAACTGGCGAAACGTTTCAACCAGTGGTCGTGATTTTTGTTGACAGACCCTGGTGACGCGGCTAATCTTCGCCTGTTTCTCGCACGTGTCCTTTTCGATCCGTTATTGTGGGCTTGGCGCACGGCGATAAGGAGCAGGGTTATTCGCAAGTGAGAGGCGAAGCTCACCATTAAGACTTGCCTGATTCCGGCTCTTAAGAAGACTTCTTCTACTTTCCAGCCTCCTGAGCCTAGCAAGCAGTAAAGCGATAACCCCAACTTGTCCATTCACTGGATTGAGGCGCCGGCCTCCTGGCGTTCAGCCTAATGAAAAAAGAGCGGGATCCCACGCCAGAAGAGTTTGAGAAATTGCTCGATTGGCTCGATGCTGACCGCGAAGTGGCGGGCATGAAGTATAAGACTTTCCACTTGCGGTTGATAAGGATCTTCGTCTCTCGGGGTTGTATCGACGCGGAGACTCTGGCAGATGAAGTCATGAATCGTGTCGCGGTCCGAATAGAGAAAGTCGTGGAGACTTATGAGGATCCAGCCCGATGCTTTCAGGGCTTCGCGGAGAGGGTTTACCTTGAATGGCTGCGGGATCCGAAACGATCTGAGGTCGAGCCGGCTCCGCCGATATTGCTCGACGAAGGCGAGCAGAAAGAAGCTGAGCGGGAAGAATGCGAGCAGGAAGACGAGTGCCTGACGCGGTGCATGGGAGAGTTGAGGGCGGCTGACAACGAATTATTTCGTCGCTACTTTCAGGGAGAGAAACGTGCAAGAATCAACGTCCGCAAGAAGCTGGCCGAGGAATATCGGCTAACGGCTAACGCATTGAGAATTAAGGCACATCGCCTGCGTCGGCGGTTGCGTCGATGCTTGAACGCGTGTCTTGACGAGATTCGCGGCCCACTGAAACAATTCGGCGCCGAAACTCATAACAACTAGCAGGTCTCCTCAGATTGGAAGGCAGTTGGAAATGGCGCGGAAGCAAATAGATCGCAACTCTGAGCCGGAGACGTTGTGGACAAGACTGTTTGGTGCCGAGACCGGACGCAATAAACAACCAAACCAGGCAGTATCTACAGATGACCAGGATGCAATCAGGCAATATCTGCTGGGGCAACTCACCCCCGACCAGCAACGGGAGGTTGAAGGGCGCCTCCTAACTGAAGACGACTTCTTCGAAGAGTTGGAAATCGCGGAAGACGAACTGATCGATGAACGCCTGGCAGGCAAGCTCACCGAGACAGAGCGTGCGGGGTTCGAACAATCTTTCCTTGCCGCTCCCGAGCGGCAAGAGAATTTACGATTTTCGCGGATCCTCGGCCGTCATATCTCCCTGCCCCCGCCTGCGCCCCCGCTTCTGTTGCCCTGGTGGAATAACCAGAGCTACCTCCTTCGTGCCGCGGCCGCCGTGGCGGCGGTTGTCATCGTAGTAGGCATTTTAATCCCTGCTACCTGGATCTACCGTACTCGCACAAAGCCGCCGCAAACCTTCGCCGACCTCACCTTGTTGATTACCACCACTACCAACCGCGCCGCAGGTGTTCAAGCGACGAAAGTAAGACTTCCGCTCAACGCCGACGCGCTGCGAATCGCCTTGAGATTACCGGACTCGTCCGCGCCTGTAGCCGGTTATCGGGTTGAGTTAGTGAATGATAACGGAGAGAAAACGCCCTTGGAGATGGCTGCGCAGGGCGCGCAAGCGGTCTCGGTAGTGATCCCGGCTGCGCAACTCGAGCGCGGGCAGTATGCCTTGAAACTCTTCGCGATTAGCACCACCGGCGCTGAGCAGCCCATCAACGGCAACTATTTCTTCACGGTAGAATAGCTCGCAACTCGCTACGCAACTCGCGTTCGGCGATGAGTGCGAAACCACCAGATCGCTCCCGCCAACAGCGTTAACAAAGTTACGGCAAAAACTATCTTCCAATAAGTCAACTTAATGTTCGAGGGCGTTGACTTGATGACGTGAAGATATTCGCCCTGTAGCGTAAATGCCGCCCAGTAGTGAGGAGAACGCCACTGCGGTTCGTTCCGGATGCTATTTTGAGCAGCGCTCAAAGCCACCGCCGGCCTCATACGGCGTTGCAGCATATTGGCGTAGAACCGCTTCATCAATTCCGCCGTCGCCTCGTCGTCCACCTTCCACAGGCTGGCTATCACACTGGACGCGCCGGCGTACATAAACCCGCGAGTGAGACCGATCAAACCTTCGCCACGCACGTCTTTCCCCAAACCCGTACGGCACGCGCTTAAGACCACTAAATCAACCGGGGCGTGCAGACTGTAAATATCCTGTAGCCCGACAAAGCCATTCTGCGGCTGCCCATTGCGGTCAACCATGGAAAGGAACAGGCCGGAATTCTCAGGTCGTTTTGGATCGAGTATCCCGTGCGTGGCGAAATGTAGAATCGCATATTTCGTCAAATCGGCTGCTGCCAGCTTTTCACGCGAGGCGTCAAAACCTGTAGCCACGAAACTTTCTGGCCCGGCTACCTCACGCAGATTGGCTAACTCAACCCTGGAATAAAAGAGCGGCTGAATAGCCGCAGGATCGACAGTGTCTCCCACAGGCTCGATATCGCGCTGAGCATGTTGCCAGGGTTCGTTTTCCGGAACCTGGAGAGTGGTGATCGGCTCGCTCGTATTCGCGTCTTTGCGTTGGGCATAGTTCGACGCGAAGATCGGGTCGCCGAAAGCTGCCAATACTCTTGCTGGAGCTTGACGCCGCGCCGTTTCCAGCCGCAACTGTCCCAGTGTAGAGGCTGAAGGTGCGTTAATGACCTCGTAACTGGCGACCAGCGGTTCGCTGCCGGCGGCGGGTGCCGGCAAGAATTGGAACGGAATGTAATTGAGGGCGCCATCGGCAACTATGATCAACCGTTGCTTGTCAAGTTCAGCAGCCACTGGCAACAAAATCATCTGGCCCAATTCCTGGGCAGCCTGACTCAATTCGTTTTCGTTCTGCGCGTCACCGCCAGTCGCCAATAATCGATAGACTTTCTGCGCAGCCTCGTTGATTCGTGACTGAGATGGTAGTTCGTAGCTTTTGATGTGGTCGCGCGTGACGGCCCAGACGTAGCTTTGATCACTGCCCAGACTATATTCCAAGAGCACAGTCTGGTCGTCGGCAATAACTTGTTCCTGAATTTGACTCAAACCCCAGGCGCTCGGTCGGCTAATTTGATCGTAGGCAGGATAGCGCGCGCGTATCGTTTCTGTGACTTGTTTGTATTTGGTTTCTAAACTCGCCAGCTCGTTCTCCAACGCGTCAAGCTCTTCCTTCTTGTAGGCTTTTCCCAGAAGCGCCACCTTGTAGTCCTCTTTCACGCGAAGGGATTGGCGGAGCGACTTTTCCTGTTCCGCCAGTTGCGGGTCAAGCCCGGGCACAAGATTGGTTTGGGTAGCGCGCAACAACTCAGTCAGCGAGCGCGCACGCGCCAATTCGCTGGTCTCGAAAGCACGCACGTCAAGGCCGCGGGCCGGCTGCGCCAGGTGTTTGCGCATGAGACATTCGATATAGCGCTCATAACGCTCATGGACCGTGGCGGAGAAAGCTGCCGTCAGATCAGTGCTGGTCGACACGCGTCTGATATTCTCCGTGGCCTCAACGGACCGGCGCAGGTAATCCTCAGCTTGGTCGAGGTTGTTTTTCCGTAACTCCAGGCGGCCCAGGGCGTAAAGCGTGGCTGACTGATTGAGTTGGTCGGAAAGTCGGCCAAAAGTTTCCAACGATCTTTCATAGTATTCGCGCGCTTTACTAATCCTTCCTTGCTCTTCATATACCTGACCCAAAAGGGCTTGAGTGCGTGCAGCTTCCATCGGATCGCCCACTTTGAGATATAGGTCAAAAGCGATTTGAAGATGCCTTATCGCATTCGGGCCATCACCCATCGCCTCGAAGGTTCGCCCCAGATATTCATTGCACATCGCTATCATGGGCCGCTCTTCGATTGCCTGAGCATCTCTGAGGGCCTGCTGTAGTTGCGACAGGGCTTCCTGATAGTTACGCAGGAGATAGTGAGCCCGGCCAACGTCCCAAGCCATTACGAGCACGGCAACAGGACTTTTTGATTCGCGAAAATAGTGCGATGCGTCCTGCAATTTGACGATTCCGGTTTCCGGCAGACCGCTTTCAATGAAAGCCTCGCCCAGACCGGAGGATATCTGCCCCATTCTGAAAGGCTCCGACTCTTCATCAATGAGGCTACGGGCTTGCGTCAGGAAAGACATGGAGCTTTGCCAGGCTCCCTTGCGATACTCGATGAAACCCAGGTTAATCAACGCCTCAGCTTGCTCGGGAGGATTATTTAGTTCCTGCCATAGAGCCAGGGCGGCCTCCTGGCTCTGGGTCGCTTCCATTAAGTTTGTTTGGGCCAACTGATAATGACCGATAGCCGCAGAGGAATTGGCCATACCGACTTTGTTGTTTCTTGATTTCCAGAGATTGAGCGATTCCTGTGCGGTGCTGAGCGCTAACCCATGGTCGCTGGAGTTCTGGCAATCACTCAAGGTTAACAAAGCCTCGGCTTTGCCTTGGACATAATCATGTTGCTCACTCAGAGCAATGGCTTGTTGAAGAAGGGCTTCAGCTTTGTCGCACTTCCGTAGTTGGTCCTGAGCCGCACTTATTCCATTCAAGCTATCGATGTAGGTTGTGGGATTAGACGTAGCGCCAGGAAGGGACGAGGCTTCCTGGTAGGTGGCCAATGCCTGCTCAGGCAAACTACTACGTAGTTGAAGGCGGCCTGCACGATTCATCAGTGCAGCCGCCCGCAACGATTCGCCGGCATTGCGAAATTGTTGCGCGGCTGTCAGGAGAGTGTTCAGTGCTTGTTGGCGCTGTTCCAGGGTTATTGCACTTTCATCCCCTTCGCGAAGCAGAACATTGTCCTGCCTGTGCGCTGGAAACGCTGCCAGGGTCGCGATGACCACTACGAACAGCAGAATGAGACGCAACCTGGTCATAGGTTGAAAGACAATCAAGACGGCCCCTGGGAAGGTGAGTGCCGCTTGGCACGTTTCCTCCTTTCGGGTAGCGGGTCGTCGCTGTCATCTGAAAACGCGAGAGCCGCGCCCGGACTTATCGAGAAATTCTCGTAATTCTTGATTGAAGGACAACTACAGGCTGACCCAGCGGCACCAGATGCCTTGCCTTCGAAAGCGCCGGATGCTTTATGTTCCAGCGCACCGACGTTACTGAAGGCTGCTTCCGCGAACGTGACTAGATTCAGGCCGTTACCCACAGGTGCAGGATCAGGATTATCCTCTTTAATGCGTGAAGGACGGATCGTCTTCTTGAAATACAAGTTGAGAAAGCTTAACCAGGAATCATCATTAGATTCGGTCTGGAAGTCAGTGGTGAAAAGGTAATTCCCGTAGTTTTCGATGATCTTCTCATTCGGATCTTCAACGGGTTCAGCCCACGGGAGGTAGACTGACAGTCCATGAGAGTACTGGTATTTCGAACCGAAGTGTTCTGAAAAAACCACAAGCTTGCTAAATGGATTCGATCTGTCCTTTTCCAGGCCGTTAATCACGGCCCTACAGGCGCCGCTGAGTGTTAGGAGCCCGTTGTTGCCACGGCTGTTGCAGCCTTCCTCCAGGCGCAGGCAAAAATCGTAAAGGTCGGTGTAACTTTCATTCCAATAACTTTGCGATTCCAAGTGAGCCAAGAGGATCAGTTCTCTTGTGGCATGATCCCGCAAACCGTTCTTCAACTCTCCCACCAGGGTTACAAGTTGCGCCCCAAAGTCTCTTAATATTGTGGGATCAAGATTGCACAGACTCAAATCGGCGGAAAAGCCCGAAAGCATAAAGTCCGTAGAGTTGAATAGCGACAGAAAGTAGAGCTTCTGGATTAGTGTCTCAACATCATATACCGGTTCCGCCCCAGTGGCTTCCGCATCTTCTTGCGCTTCCTTTACCGTCTTAAAGGTTTTTTTCAAGAGCTGACGATAGGGGAAACTGCCGACGAAGGAGATTCCTTCCGAGGCTATCATGTATTTGGCCGTGCCTTTGAGTTCGTATGCAACCTCAACTGCACTCATCGAGCAGCTGTGCAGAGCAAGCAACTCGAAAGCCTCTTTGCCTGCATCCATGGGATCGCTAAACTCGCGCAGAGCTTCACCAAGCTCCTTTAGTGTGATCGCACTCCTGGGTGCCTCATCCGGCAAAAAAGCATCGTTCCCAACAATCATCCCATGGCCAACAAGGAAAAGCATGTAATGTTTAGCTCTATGATTCTCACGACCGTAGTTGATAAAGTTTCTTAGAGCATCAAGGGCCTTGGTTGTATCTGTGCTTTTTAAGGACTTGCTCAAGCGGCCAGAAAAGAGCTTGCCTTCGGTGTCTATGTCCTCGGGAGCAATATTGTCCTTTGCCAGATTGCGAACATAAGGATCTTCTCCGTCCCCGATTTCGGTTTTCTTGTCTTGAGCCGCCCGAGCCTTTCTCCTTTGATTGACATTGTAAATTCTCGTTGGCGCCCCCTTTTCATTAGCGTCGAAATAAAGGAGGACGTCAGTTTTTTCCTGGTAGCCGGCCTCTTTGATGGCTTTGAGTTGAGAGACGATCAACGGTGAAAGCTCGCCATCGCTTCCAAAGTAAACCATCACTGTCCATTCATTGATTCCATTTACGCCTGAGTCTTTATCGGTTGTCGGGGTCATTGTAGGTTCTCCTTCAGAGGAATGAGTTGGAAAAAGGGTTAGATCCGTGAAACTGGGACTACGCCTCTCAATCGTTCGGTCCTTTGACGTGGAGATAGAACCTGGGCTGAAAGGACCAAAAGGCGCGCGGTTAACGAGGATAAGCGCGAGGCAGCGAGAGGCTATTCTTTAGCCACCGTAGGTGTCAACAGAAAAACTCCCTCAAACTAGACTCCTCAACTTATTATGCAAAAGTCGGCGAAGCATTTCATCCGGACCGTTTTGAAATCCTATGTGACGGGCGGCAGCTCGAAGCAATAGCGTCCTTTCAACATTGCCCGCAGTATTGGCAACGCTTCAGTGCGTATTTTCGTCCCACACGCAAGAAGTCTCCCCAGCCTCGTTCTACCAACCAGTTAGGTTCTACTTCTGACGTCTCCCCAAACTTCCAGGGGGCGTCTCCCCGGAACTTCCAAGGGGTTTTCGCAGCGGGCTCCCCGTTCAGAATTTTTCACTCAACTTTGGGTGATGGAGGGCGGCGTACCCAAGCAGGTAGGAACGTCACCGCCCCAAACAACCTTAGGAGACAAGACAATGAAGAGACAAGCGTTGGTTCTAACACTCGGGGTAGTTCTGTTATCGGTTGTGGTTTCAATGGGGGTGCTGATCAG
>JBGQJH010000010.1:0-16421 GCA_041498935.1 Pyrinomonadaceae bacterium
AGATTGATCCACGTCGTCGCCCCAGGTGTAAAGGATGTCCTCCGAGTAGCTGTGAATGTCTATGAAGTAGCGTATGTTCGGATTCTGGTCCAGCATCCATATGGCGTTTTTGGTCTCCGGCTCCGAAACAGCCTTTGGACCAATGTACACATCATGGTCGCAAGGGTTTTTCGAGTTGGCGATAGGCGAATTGGGATCGAAGTATTTAGTGAAGTCCCACAGGAAATCATAATTGCGATTGAGGTCCACGCCCACGCACTTCGATTGAGTATGGCCTGCGGGCGCGGGTCGCCGGTTCTTGCGCCACATCGACTCTTTCGTCATGCTGTAATTGCGACCATCGGGATTCACCTGCGGTAAAACATAAACATCCTTATCGTTAACGACACTATTGATCTGCGAGGCGGTGAAATTCCGGCTGCCAAGGGTGATGCCCGTGTTGGAGCGGTAGGCTTGTGTGAGTTGCTGCGCAAAGTTGATGAGGATATCCGGGCTTCCCCACTCGCGCGCGTGCACGCCGCCGAGAAAATAGATGCCACGCCGATTGGCGCCGCTGCCCTTTCCGATCTTGAGGGCGTTACACATGCGTTTTTCCCAGGTCTTATTCGGCAGCGGAATCAGCTTCGTGAAAGAGCCGTTGGGCGGCGCGGCGACGGCGGCTAGTGCTTGTTCCACTTCAACGACGTTAAGGTACTGACCCGCCGTCGCAACATGCAAAGCTTTAGCCGCCCCCGCAACTTTACTTGTGACTTTGCGAATCTCTCGCTGGCGCTCCTTGCCGGCCTGGTCTGCGTTCTCATAACGTTCCACCTTATACCCGGCTGTTTCCAGCCGGCCTATCTGAGCGCCGTTTGCGTGAGCGTCAACACGGTAGCCGCCGTCAACTTTCTTTACTGTATGAGTGGCGACGTGGATCTTGTACTTGCGGACTAGATCGGCCATCGCGTCATAGTCTGATCCGGTGATTTTTACATGAAAGCGCGGCATGGCTTGTCCTCCTTTTGCAATGCTTGAGAGGTAAGGTACGCCCACCGATTGAGACTTCAAGCGAGTAAAGTTGAGCAGCCGGCGAAGCTCTTCGCCAGCTGCTGCGAAAACGAGCGATTCGGTGTTCAAAACCAATTCTGGGCAGAGTGGGCCAGTCGGAACCAGGCGCGCCCGTCAACCCTTCACTTTGAAGAAGAAGGGATCAATAGAAGGATTCACCGTGGTCGCGTTATCCACGTCGAGCAGCGTGCTAGTGTTCCAGTTGACGTTACGCTGGTAGACGACACCGCTGGGAAAGTTTTCCTTTCTCGGCGAATTGCTTCCGGAGAAGATGCCATAGAAATCTTTGCCGACGGCCATCAGATGATCGTAGTCTCCCAGGTACGGATCGAACTGCTTGAGCGGCCTGTTGCCGGGCGCCTTGTGCAGCACGAACGTGCGCTCCGGAGGTCCACCCGAAGATAGTTCAAATTGAGTAACCCAGTTTTTCGCGCCGGTGCCACTCAGTTGCTGGAAGAGCAGCCCGAGTTTACCCGCACTGTTAACGGCCAGGGCCGGATTCAAGGCATCGCGTGTAGTTCTCACATCGGGGGACCATGTCTTGCCACCGTCTATAGACTTGCGCACGTGCAGGACGTAGAAACCTCCCTGATCGTCGTTGTAGGCGATATAGACGATGTTTTTGTTTGTCGGATCGACTGCGATAGAGACATCGCCGCCAGTGCGTTGCTGGCCGAGAAAGCCGTTGAAATTAAATTTCGCGCCCTGCACCACACGCACACCGGCTTTGTGATCGTTCGGATCGACCAGATCAGTGAACGGACTAGGTCCTGTCCCACCCTTGTCGTCGCGTACCACCACAATATCAGCAGTGCCATCTCCGGTATTGCCGTTGAAGGAACGCCAGGAATGGAAAACGGCGTAAACAGTACCGTCCGGGTGAATCGCCGGGCGCACCGGTGGGCCGTCCTGGCCTGAAGTAGCTCGCGACTCGATCCTGACGGATTTGAAGGGCGGGTTCGAACCGGCGCCGCTGAGCGTTTGGTCTATGGTCGCAGTCTTGCCGCCGGTCCCGTTAAAGTCGTTGTCGCCGACGTAGACCCGATCTTTGCCTTTGTCTACACCGCTCGCGACTGTGGCGGCCTGCACATAAGGTTGGTCCACACCGCGGCCAGTGCGATCAGCCAACACGTCCATCATGGCTACGCTTTGGAAGTTTTTGGTGCGCAGAATGTTCAGCCGAGTCCTGTCGTTGACAATTGGAAAGCGAATGATCCCGGCATAAAGCACGTTGCTTGAGCTGCCGAAAGCCACCGTGATGTCAGCGGTCGCTGAACCGTCAGCCACAGTGCTGGGCACAATCGAGTTGAGCGTCCAGGTTTGGCCCCCGTCGGTCGAAACATAGATGGGAGCACGCGGGCCTTCGGAGGGATCAGGCGTGAACGCCGAAGCTGCAATCTGCAGGGGATTGGCGGGATTGACGGCGATAGTAGGTTCGCTGTCCTGATGTTCCTCGCCACTCAAGGATTTGGGGATCATATTCACGACAAACACTGCAGAAGCGGCGAGTTTGGAGGACGCTTTCTTTCCGGCCTTCTTCTTCGCAGATTTCGCACTTGATTTCTTAGCGGCGCGTTTTTTGCCGGCGACCTTCCGGCTTCCAGCGCGTGCAGGTGTTGATTTCTTGCTACCTTTTCTTGCTACCATTTTCTTCTCCTTCATATTTGAGGACACGTTTACGGTGATGAGTAATCCGGCCTGGCGTTATCCAAACAGATCGAGAAAAAAGATGAGCACTTCGGGACACTGTTGGGACGCCCAGGAAACAGTCCGCTAGTCCGCTGGCTGTATCCGCGCCGAGACGATTGACGGACGCACGCCAGCCTAACCGTCGGTTTCATCACCGCTGGAGTCGAGGATTCTTTTAATTCCGCCAGGGTCGCTGTAGGGTTGAAAGTCTTCCGGATGCAGGGCGGTATAAACTTCCTCCGCCTCAAGCGTTTCCGTAGCGACTCCACGCATTGCACGAGCGCCTTTGGCCGCCTTCTTGACTTTCCCCTTCTTACTGACCTTCGTTTTGCGCAACATGAAATATCCCTGCTGGCCCGGCGTAAACTTCGGGGCCTTGAACCACCGCACGTCTGTGCTGGAGGGGAACTGTATGACCATCTCATTCTGGCCGGCGCTGCCTTTGTGCTTCTCATCAATCGTGATAACAGCCTCGCGCCAGTGCGGGTTGTGCTCGCTGATGGGGCCGGTCACGACCGGCTCGTCCACCGCCCGCATACTTCTGCCTCTCGCCGCAGACGCACCGGGTAGCTTCACTATGGCGACCGTTCCAGAAACCACTGTGTCAGCATCAGCAAAACGCTTTTGCACCACCTGGTTTCGTCGATGTTCAACTGGGTCTCCACCCCGGTTGAGAAGTCCGGCGTGCGATCTTTTGACCTCTTCCAGCTTGACGCATTGGACGGCAACGCTATCTCCGAAAATCCATCCGTTAGTGTGAAAAATCATCGTCTGTCCCGGTTCCGCTTTCTGACGGCCGCTGAGTTGAACTGTGATCTCATTGCCGCCGAATTTAGCCAAACTCTTCGGCGCTTCCAGAACCTGATCAACAGTGACCACGATCGTCTGATCATTAACTTCGACGTTCTTCATGGCGGCGCTCTTGGCCCTTTGCACTGTGCCCTGAAAAATGAACGTCGCGGCTGGTGGCGTTTCTTTGGGTGAACTTGCTGGCATATGTTTCTCCTTGGTTTGTGAGATGAGACGAGCAAGAATGCTTTTGTCTGTGCCGTTAGAGTTCTGAAACGGCGGCAGATTCCTGAACGAACTTGCTTATCTCGATTAACAGTTGGGAAGGTTGACTCACGGGCTGTAGTTTGACGACGGCCGTTTGTCTACCCAGGGCCGTAGACAGGTGGTAGTTCTTACGCGAGGATTGAGATACCCACATCTGCACGGGACTGGGATTATCCTTAGATTCGCAATTCCGCTACAGGAATTGAAGCATTAGCGACGGGGTTACTTCGTTCAACAATCCCTTTCGGAAACCAATGCTTTGAATTAACGTATACATGGGGCCCTCCTATGGGTCAGATGGGCTAGGTGATTTATTGGCGAGGCATAATAGAAAGCGCCGATGTGACAGCTAAGCCGGTCGGCATTAAGCGAGGAAAACTCTTGGCCCTGGCGCAGCCACGCGCTAGAGTGAAATAACACCTTGTCCTCGTAGAGAGTCTATGAGGTAACTTCCCCGGTTCAGAACAGAACGATTGCAGGCCGTAATATACCACACAACTCGAAACTTTCCGCATGATTTTTGTCGAGCAGAATAAAAAGTTGCACGTGTGCTAAACCGCCCGGTTACTTGGATTGTGCTCCGAATTACCAGACCCGGAAAGGCCCAGGATTTGGTCGAATAATGCTCTGTCTGTTTAGGCTAAATTGTCGGAGCAAAGCCGAGTCGTTTTAAATTCGCATGAGTCTCGATCTGGCACTTTGGAAGTCGCAAGTCCGCGTGCCGCAGGCTCCATCGCTTTTAAGCTGTTCCATTTCATGTAAGATACGCGCAACTGCTTTCTTTTATGGATTCCCGGTTCTAGATTCCAGCCCTGAATTTGCATAACCTAAACCGGCAGGCTAAAACTTAAACTCGAAGCCACTACCGAAATGATTCCCGTCGCTGAAGCAATCCGAATCGTTCGAGAGCAGACAAACTCTCTGCCAACCGAAACCGTCTTACTCGCGCAGGTGCGTGGTCGCTTCTTTGCCCAGGACATTGTTGCCGATTCAGATCTGCCGCCATTCGATCGCTCGCAGATGGATGGCTATGCTGTGCGCGCGAGCGATGTTCAGAGTGTGCCTGCAAAACTCAAAATCGTTGGCGAGTCGGCCGCTGGACGCGGCTGGCATCAGGAGATGAAGCCGGGCCAGGCAGTCAGGATAATGACCGGCGCACCCGTTCCCGCCGGCGCCGATAGCGTGCAACAGGTTGAACTCACGCGCGAACTCGATAAAGCCGGCGGGATTGCGGAGGTTGAAATTCTCGAGGCGGTGGCGCCCGGCCGATCGATCGTCACGCGTGGAAGCGAGATCAAGCAAGGTGAAACCGTGCTGCGTGCCGGCGAGCAGATAAGCGCCGCCATGATGGCTGTGCTCGCATCTTTCGGTTACGCACAGATCAATGTGGGCCGGCGACCGCGCGTTGCGGTGTTGGCAACCGGAAGCGAACTGGTAGCAACAGACCAAAAACCCGGTCTGGATCAGATTCGCGATTCAAACAATTATTCGATCGGCGCCTATGCGGAGTTGGCCGGCGCCGTGGTTGAGCGGCTGCCGCTGGCCGGCGATGACACGTCATTATTAAAGCGGCAGATTGCGGAAGCTGCCGAGCGCAGCGATATCGTAGTTACTTCGGGCGGTGTTTCCGTCGGCGTTTACGATTTTACGAAGCCGGCTCTGAAAGAACTCGAGGCTGAGATCTTTTTTGAACGTGTCGCGCTGCGACCGGGTAAGCCCACAGTCTTTGCGCGCTTGCCGGGTGGCCCGCTCTTCTTCGGGCTCCCGGGAAATCCGGTTTCAGTGTCAGTCACTTTCAATCTCTTCGCGCGCACTGCGGTGCTGGCAATGCAGGGAGCGAAAGAGCCGGCGTTGCCCGAAGACTGGGCCGTGCTCGTGCGTGGTGTCAAAGGCGCAGTTGAACGGGAGAGCTATCTGCCGGCTCAGCTCAGTACAACTGAAGAGGGATTGTTGGCGGCAGAGCCACTGAAGTGGGGAGGCTCGTCGGATTTTGTTGGGTTTGTGAGGGCAACGTCGCTGATAATCGTGCCGCAAGGCATACGCGCGCTTGAAGCGGGAACGAAAGTGCGAGTTGTGCATCTCCCGATCTGATGTTAGCGACAGCCGGTTCGGTCTGGTCAGAACCACGTGCGTGAGCGGGTGGCTGAGGTTCTTGCCAGATGTTCCAACACCATGAGCCACCCGCTCACGCAGGTGGTTCTGACATTAGCAACCAGAACGGAGATCGGTGAATGAGTGAAACTGATCGGAAGAGCTGGGGCGCAAACGCGCACGAACGCAAGGTCGAAAACCTTTACGCCGGCGGCGTGGAAAACTACCTGGATCATCACAATGGTTACTTGAACTTCGGACTCTGGGAAGATGGCATCGCGGATTACGTCAGCGCGGCGGAGAACCTGGTGCACCGGATGGGCACCATTCTCGGCCTCAATGAAACCAGCAAGCTGCTGGATGTCGCGCCCGGCATGGGCACTCAGGACATTTACCTGTCGCAAAACTTTTCGCCTCGCTCCATCGATGGGCTCGACGTGACCTGGGGACACATCGAGCACGGCAGGCGACGCGCCCTCGAAGCGCACCTAGAAGATCGCGTCCACTTTCATCACGGGACGGCCACCCAGATTCCCTTCCCCGACGGTAGTTTTACGCACATCTTGAGTATTGAGGGCCCCGAGCACTTTGATACCAGGGAAAAGTTTCTTCATGAAGCGCGGCGCGTCTTGCAGCCAGGTGGCCGTATCGCCATGGCCGACTTCATCGTGAAGAGATACCCGCGAAATCTGCTTGAGAAGTTCGTCGGTGAGGCTGCACGCAAGCTGTGGCAAGTCCCGCGCGCCAATGTCTACCCGGCTGAAGTTTACGGCGAGAAGATGCGGACCGCCGGATTCGAGCAGGTCGAGATTAAGGAGATGGGAGCGTTAGTAATTCCGGGATACTATTTCGAGCAAATGCGGCCGGAAACTATTCAAGCGATAAGCAGGATTCGCGGCTTCATGTTAGCCAGGCTCAGCCTGCTGCTCGACATTGCCGTCTACCGCGGATTCACAATGGGTTTGTTGGAATACGTGCTGGTGCGAGGCGAGCGGAGTTAAGAAACGCTACCTGATTTTTCCAGCTCCGTCTGTGACTGGCGATGTTCACTGGTTTTTGCGTCCCTGGCTTTCGCAGTTTCGATTCCCAGAAGGTGTAGCGTCGCTTCAAGCCGGCGAAAGAACTTGAGCTTGTTCAGGAGCGGATTGAGCCAACCGTTGGTGATGCAATAGTGCATGTTGAAAGGCTCGGTATGATGCAGCTTGTGATGCAACGGCTCTAACACGAGGCGCTTGCGCTGTAGCCAGCGCGCAAAAGCGGAAGGGCTCTCCTGATGCGCCCACTTGTGAAACTGGTTAGTAGCGACAGTGGCCGCCGCCATCAAAGCCACACAGATCACCACAAACGCCAGCAAGCCGGATTCGGGTATCAGCCACAACAGACAAAGACAGACTGAGAGAATAGGAACGGCGAGAATGGTGACGTTACCAACAGTCTCAAAGAGATTGTGAGTGCAAATGTCCCTCGGGTAAACATGATGCATCCGAAACGGCTTGACCAGGCTTGGCCCAACCACCGGCGTGTCCTCAGAGCAATACGTGTCGGCCGCCCAGTGCACGATTCCGGAAACGAAGTCGCCGCCCAATACGCCAAGAGGTATCGCGAGCGCTATCAGCCAGAGCATTTCGAATTCGTAGAGACGCGAGCCTGCCCAGTGGAGGTTGAGACCAAACAGAAAAGGAAAGATTAACACCGTCGAGTGTTCAAGAAAGGAATGCAGCGGCGCCGAATGTTCCTCAATGCCGCTATAGCCGGACGAAGAAGCTGGCGTGGTGTTCTTGTTTTCGAAAGACGCTGACATGTGAACTCGTTGCCAAGGTGTCGGCTGGCCAGGCTTTTCAGGTTCTCGATTCTCAGCTTGCTGGTTCTCGATCCCGCGGTCCTTTGGTTTCTATCGCTGGTCGATTTTTCCCAAGTCTCTACTTTTACGATTACTGCCCTGTGATCGGATTTTGGGGGTAAGATTATAGTAAGATTATTCTGTTACGCCATTAAAAACAAGAGCGCTGTGTTATCTGCCGCACATAACAGTGTAATACGTAGATCGCCCGCTAATGGATCAACTTTCCCACATCGACGACGAAGGTCGCGTCAAAATGGTCGATACCAGCGATAAAGCGACGACCACGAGGCAGGCTGTTGCATCCGCGCGCGTCCTGATGTCCAGGGAGACGGTGACCGCCGTGCGGGACCACAGAACGCCGAAAGGCGATCCACTGGAAGCGGCGCGACTCGCCGGCATCATGGCCGCCAAGCGAACTGCTGACCTGATTCCGCTTTGCCATCCGCTGCCGCTGACTCACGTCGACGTCCAGGCGGAGATTGAAGATTATGGCATCCGCCTCGAATCCAGCGTTTCCACCAATGCGCAAACCGGCGTTGAAATGGAGGCTCTGACCGCCGTTTCAGTGGCCGCGCTTACGATTTATGACATGTGCAAAGCGCTCGACAAGGGGATTACGATTTCCGATGTCCGCCTGGAACGTAAGACCGGCGGAAAATCGGGCGACTACATCAGATCTGCACATCAGAACCGGGAGCGGTAGCGACCGGGTGGCACAGTCAACTTTAATGGCCCGTGCTTCAGAGTGAAGCTCCTGGCAATAAAACAGGGAACATCGTTAATTTCTCCGGCGTTTAGTCAAGTGGATTATGGATCTCAGAACGGAGACTTGAAACATGAAGTTAGGTATTTCCCGCGATGCCCGTCCACAAGCAACCGTGCTGCTCGCGGCAGCTGCGATTTCCATTGTGCTTTGGTTCATTCCGTTTGCTGAGATTCTGACGTATCCATTCCGCATTTTCGTCACGTTCATACATGAAGGCGGCCACGCCATTGCCGCTCTGTTGACAGGAAACTCCGTCCAGAGCCTGAGCATAGCAACGAACGCCAGCGGCGAAACTTATACCTCTCAGGGCGGCACATTTTCGCAAATGTTCGTGGCCAGCGCCGGCTACCTGGGCGCGATGGCCTACGGGGCTTTGTTGCTGGTGCTGATTCGCAAAACCATCGCCGCGCGCGTGGTGCTTCTGGGATCGGCGGCTTTGGTTTTGGCGCTCACGCTTATCTATGGACTTCTTAAACCAATCCTCTCGGGCGCGGCGTGGTCGGCGATTCCTTTCACGCTGTTGGCCGGATCGTTGCTCACGTTAGGTTTGATCCTGCTGGCTAGGTTTGCGAGCGCGCGCGTAGCAACGTTCTTCGTCAGCTTTCTGGCCGTTCAATGCGTCCTCAATGCGCTGCTCGATCTGAAGACGGTCTTCTTCCTGTCGTCCCCATTTGCGCCTTCAGTGCCCACGGATGCCTTGAACATGGCAAACGCCACGGGCGTCCCGGCATTCTTCTGGGCCGTAATTTGGATCGCTCTTGCGGTTGGTATTCTGGGCCTGGCCATGCGGCTTTACGTAGTCGGCAGAAAGAAGCAGTTCCAACTCGATCGCCCGTTTGACCAAATACCGTCGGTCTTTCCAACCACGATTCGCGAAAGCCAGAAGGTGCGCTGACAAGAACTTGCGATAGATGGCCGGCGACGCCTCGCCCCTGGTCTACGATCGGCTGGTAGGTTCTCCGAGGAGACTTAGTATCACAACGTGATCGATAGGAAACGAGTCCTGTCTAACCGGTTGCATTGATCTATTGCAGCTCATTTCAGGTTAACGGTTAATCGCCCACTATATGAACGAGGGCGGCCGATGGCCGTACCGGAGAAGACACTCTCGAAAGTAATCAAATAGAAGTTGTTGGCCAGGTTCTCCACATTGAACTGGCCTGACAAACTTGTGCGGTCGCTTAATTTGAAGTCCTTACCAACTGAGACATTGAGGACGGTGTGCGGCTTGACAAAGCCACCTTCGAAGTTGACTCGATCGAGAATCTTATCCGGAAATTCTCCTGCAAATTCCTCTCGCGTAACATCGGGATCAAGTTCCACGCTGTAGCCGCTATCGTGTCGGCCGCTGAAGGCAACGAAGAAATGCGAAGGTAGATGATCGTATCGTAGTTCAAACACTGCCGTATTGCGTTGGTCCTCTTCGATCTTGATCTTCTCGCCTGAACGACTAAGCGAATCAACTGCTTCGCCCAGGAACAATCCGCCCGTAATCGGCGCGAAGCCGTAAATATGGAAGTTCGTGTAACTCAGGAATCCAGAAAACCCCTGAACGCGGGCCAGATCGAGGCGCGTCTCAAGCCCTCTGGAACGATTACGATCAAGCGTGGCCGGAAATATTATTCCTGTCTCAAAGAAATTCGTGATTTCAGGTTGGCTGTTCAGGCGTCGCCAATAGTAATCGGCATCAAACAGCAGATAGCGACCAAGCTGCTGTTGAAATCCAACGTCCAGTTGTGTCTCGCGGCTGGGGCGAACCGGCGCAAACGTCGGGGCGCCGGCTTCTTCGGCGGGGCTGAAAACACGCGAGCGGGCAGACGACGAAAGCAAAAGGTTTTCCAGCGCCGGCGTTTCCATGAACCTACTAAATGAAGTGCGCAGGACGGTCTTTTTTCGGCTAATTCGATAGGCCGCGCCCAGCCTTGGACTCAGGAAATTCTTCACCACTAAAAAATGGTAGCTGTCTAATCGTAAGCCTAGATCGAACGTTAAGTTCGGGGTGGCATTGATGTGATCCTGGAAGTAAAGCGACGCCTCAGTACCGCTGCGGTGATCGTTAAAGAAGAAGGGATGCGCCAGGGTAAACTCCTGTGCCTCTTCTGTTAGATCGGGCTCCTTTTCAAGCAACACGTCAAGGTCAGTTATGGCAAAGGTGAACGACTCGGTGAGTGGAAAGCGCGTCACTTCAAAACCCGTTTTGATCGTATTGTGCCCGCGGTAGAAAGTCAGAGAGCCGACTGAGCCAAAGGTTGAATTATGGCGCGATTGCTCCGCAAAGACTGGAGTGGCCAGGTCATTACTGCGCAACTTCGCCGAGTTGTAGTGCTGGAAAAATGCGACGTAACCGACAGTGTTCGGAGAAAAGGTATGTTGCCAGGACAGCGATTGCATATTGTCGAAAGTCTTGCGGCGCTGGTCCTGCCCAGCCTCCTCCTGGTCTGGAAGATTAGGAACGTCGAAACGCTGCCGGTCGAAGAAGAGATTTAAGCGCAAGAGGTCTTTCTCGTTCGGAGCATAATCAAACTTGAAGAAACTCTTGCCTGACCTTCCATGATTGTGAAAATTTTCGAGGGCCGGTGGATCCAGGAACCGATCGGTGATTGTCCCCGCGGCGCTGAGAAAATAGCCGAACCTCCTGGTGTGTCCGCCAAAGTCGAACGAAACTTCGTGTGTGTTGAAGCTGCCCCCGGAATAACTAATACTGCCCGAGCTGTTGAGCTCAAGCCCCGAGCGGGTATTGACTGAAATCACTCCCGCCAGTTTGTTGCCATACTCAGCCGGCACATTCGAGGACGTGACTTCCACCGATCGAAAGTTGCGCGGGTCAGGCGAACTCGCGAAGGTCGAAGCCATTGTGTCTGTCACCGGCACACCATCGATGGAATATTGAACCTGATACTCAATTCCCCGGGCATGCAGCCGGTTGTTGGCATCAAGGGTCCATCCGGGTGCGGTGGCAATCAATTGTTCGGTACTGCGACTAGGCTGAGACGTGGGAAAGTTCTGAATTCTTTCTTTATCAATAACAACGCTCGGATGTGTTTTGTCGACATTGAGCAGAGTCTCAGCGGCGTTGCTGATGTTTACGGTCTCGCTTAAGGATTTCACACCAAGCTGGACATTGACTTGAAGCACGAGGTTTGACCTGACGACTACTTCTCTCGTAGCTGGCTGAAACCCTCCTGCCTCGATCGTCAAGAGGTAAGAGTTGTACGGCAGATCGATCAAGCGATAAGTACCATGCGCGTCCGTAGACGCGAGCTGAAAGTATTTTGTGATCGCATTCCCAATGCGTACGGTGGCCCCTTGCAATAGCGAGCCATTTGGATCTGTGACGGTGCCGCTAACGTTACCAGCGGTTTGCGCATGTGCCGCCAGGGTAAGAGCAATGAGAATCAGGGTAAGCGCACCTAGCCATCGTTTTGGATCCATTTTGTCCTCCTTGAACGACACGAACACAATCAGAGACCCGGGTGTTGTGGGCCGAGTGAGACTAACCCGCAAGTGGAAGTACTACCACCGCTCGTTGACGGAGTTGGGCTACCGTTGCGCCGGAAGATCCAATAGCCTTTCATTTTGGTGGTGGGTTGTCGGCCAAGCCCGTGCGGAAAACTGACGGTGAAGGTTGGGCTGATTGAATCAAACGAAAGATTCGTCGCTGAAGGCCGGGCCTTTGTCTTATTATCTCAACACAAAGACTGCGTGCTCGATGAGATAGTGGACGCGGGAAAGCAGGAAAGGACTGGTAGCCGTGACTAGAAGCGTTGCCAGCAGCATGCTCGCCGGCGCCCAGACCAATAAATTCTTGAAAACGTCATAGCGCGAACCCGGGCGGCATTCCGTGGTTGCAAGAGCGATAAGCCTGCGCACGCGCGACTTGATGCCTTTAGTTTCCTCATTGCCGAGCAGGAAAACGCCGGCCGGCATTGTTGGCCTCGCGCCCTCGGGAATGATCCTGGCGATCTTAACCAGTGCCGAAGCAAGATCCAGCGCTACACCCTTACCTTGTCGCGCAGCGTTTTCATCCGCCGCCTCTTCAGACGCTTCCGACCACGCTCTATCAAGCAGCCGGCCGCTGGGAATAATCAGCAAGGCATCGCGGCAGGCTTGTAATAAACCACGCTTCAAATTGTCGCCTGCGGCCAGATGACCGTTCTCATGGGCCACCGCCGCTGAGATTTCTTCAGGAGTCAGGATTTCCAGAACCTGGCTCGCAACAAAAAGTCGTGGGCGCAGAAAGCCGATGATGGCAATCAGGGGAAACTTATGTTCGATCTGATAAGCCTTGATATTAATTCCGGTGATTTGAATGGCCTTCCCTTGCTTCAGCCAGTCGGTAGTAAGTTTCATCGTGGCGCGATTGGTGGCGATGCCGCGATAGATTGAAACAGCAATTCCGGCCGCTGAGATGAACGCCAGCAGACCGAGTTTGAAGCTAACTGTTTCCGTGGTGTGCCGCGGCTCATAAGCGAGATAGGAAGGAACCAGCAACAGCGCGACTGACAGCAAGGCGAGAAGTGCGGGAAGGGTGCGCAACGAGAAAAGCAATCGAGCCCGCGATACGGCCGTCCAACCACGTGTCACGCGGCCCGCAGCTCGCCAGAGCCCGGCCATAGCCAGCGAAGCCAGACTATTAAAAGTCAGCAACGCCGCAAGCAACAGTGAGAGTCCAAGAAGTTCGAACATTAGTCAGCGCCTTGTTTCAACTCTCTACGCTTTTCCTTAATCAAGCGAGCGAGCTCGTCGAGCAACTGGCGATCTCTTTCGCTAACGGTATCAACGATGCAGGCCAGCACCGGCTGCACTGCGTCTACTCCGTGACCCAACAGTCCCTCAATAACGTCTTCCCTGATTCCCTGCTCAAACTCATCTGGTGAAACAGCGGGCAGGTAAACAAACGCGCGCCCATCTTTCCGTCGCGTGAGCAGTTGCTTCTTGAAGAGACGGTCCAGCGTGGTCATCAGTGTCGTGTAAGCAACGCTCTTACCGAAGGCCAGATAGACATCGCGCACACTCACCTCTTTGCGCCGCCAGATCTCGTTCAATACCTCACGCTCCAGTTTGCCCAGAGCCTGAAAAGCAACTTCACGAGGTCTCTTAAATCCGCGCAAAAGAAATTTCGGTGCCTTCATGTGCGCGCATTGTTGAGCAAGAGAAGTACTCTTGTCAATAACCTGGAGGCGCATCAGCGAGAGGCCAGGCAGAATAAGTCCCGCCCGACAACAAACTTACTGCTTGCTGTTTTACTGTCTACTGTCTACTGTCTACTGTCTACTGTCTACTGTCTACTGTCTACTGTCTACTGTTTTTAGCCTGCTTGAATATTGTCTGTATCTGTAAGTATCTCGCAGAGCCTCGCGAAGTCTATATTCCCGCCCGAGACAATACATACCACTCTACCTCCGCCGGCTTTGCCCGCTAAGGTGCACGCCAGCGCACATGCTCCGGCACCCTCTGCAATAATGCGGTTGCGTTCAGCCATGAGTCGTAGTGCAGATTTAACTTCGTCCAATTCTGCAACGAGGGAGCCATCAATCAACTGTTGTGCGCGCTCGAGCATTTGCGGAAATACAACCCTGGCGCCGATGCCATCCACGAAGGATGGTTGATAATCCACAGCCTGCGGAGTTCCAGCTGCAAGTGAGACGACGAGAGGCGCTGCCGTCGCGACTTCGGCTGCATATATCTTGCACTTCGAATTCAGGGCACGCATGGCGGCAGCAATCCCGCAGGTAAGCCCACCACCACCCCACGGAATTACAACCGCATCAACCTCCGGGCAGTCTTCCATGATCTCGAGAGCAATTGTGCCATTGCCGGCCATCACATTCAGATCGTCAAACGCATGGATGAAAGTTGCTTCGACACCTGGAAATGTGCGCGTTTCAAAGGCCCTCCACCACTCTTCAAATGGAACCTTTATGACCCGGCCGCCGAGCCGTTCGATTGCTTTGATCTTTGTAACTGGCGCGGTCTCGGGCGCGACCACCGTGCATGGGATACCAAGCTCACGCGCACGCCAGGCGACTCCCTGAGCCATGTTTCCTGCCGATGCAGTCAATACTCCGCGAGACAACCTCTCCGGCGTCAAATGGCCCATGGCGTTCGTCGCACCACGGATTTTGAACGATCCTATCGGCTGAAGATTTTCGAGCTTAAGGTAAATCTCGGCCGGTGCTTCCCTGGCGTTAAGCCGAACGAGCGGTGTGCGTAGAGCGGAATCCGCAATCATTCGTCGAGCGTCGTTGATGTCAGCAAGTGACGGTAACATCTTGTTAGTAGGCAGTAGTCAGTAGTAAGCAATCAGCAATCAGCATCTCGCATCGGTTCCAAGGTGCGCGCGGAGCGATTTCATTCACACCGCGGTTTCAGCCCGGTGATCAGGAACTAGTACCTCAAGGGGCAACCGTTTCAACGGTTTTGTTGTTGGCGACCGGGAGAAACCGTTGAAACGGTTCAGAACGTTTTCGCGGTCTAACCACCGGGCTAAAGCCTCGGTGTTAATGAGATTGTTTGGCGTAAATTGACTCATGACCCACGAACTGCCATCCCAGACAATGGCAAATGAGAAATGAAAAATGATATATGGAAAATCTTCTTCAAAACTCAACCCACGTACCCACATTCGATTGCTTGGCATTGCGGTACACGTATTCCGCGGCGAAAAGATCCTCAATAGCGAGGCCCAGAGATTTGAACAATGTAATCTCCTCCGGTGAAGTCCGACCTGGTTTATCTCCTTTAAGAACTTCGCCAATTTCGGCACGAATATGGTTGGGGCCAATTACGCCGTCACGCGCTGCGAAGAGGTAGTCCCCGGCTTCGTTGATGGTTGATTCGCGGCGGTCCACAAATAGGCTCGCTGCCGCCATTGTCTCGCTGTCTACCTCGCGCGCGTTTGGAGTGCTCGACCCTACGACATTCAAGTGAGCTCCAGCTGAGATCCATTCGCGCCTCACGATTGGCTCGACGGCGCTGGTCGCGGTAACAATCAAGTCGGCGCCCTCTAGAGCTTCCTCGACCGTCTCAACTGGTTCCAACGCGAATGAGAAGTCTGGCCTCATCTCTTCAGCAAAGTTTTGTGCGTGTTCAAGGTGTCGGCTCGCTATGCGGCAACGCGTGAGTGAACGAACCTGAGACATGGCCGTCAAATGTGAGCGTGCTTGCACACCGGAACCGATCAGCGCGAGATTGCAAGCATCCACTCGGGCGAGCAAGTCTGTCGCCACACCTGAGACAGATGCTGTACGAATGGCCGTGATAGCTGAAGCATTCATTATGGCTAGCAGCTCGCCGGTCTCCGCGCTAAAAAGCAGCACCGCTCCCTGGTGTGCATCCTTACCTTTAGCTGGATTTCCAGGGAATACGCATACTGCTTTCAACCCAAAGGCAGCGCGATCACCAGACATATACGATGGCATCAGTCCCATTACACCCTTCGCATCAGGTGGCCGGATAATTGTTCTTAACGGCTGATGAGCCTTGCCGGCGGCGAGCGCGATCAGGGCCTCACGCATACGAGCGATGCATTCTTTGATCGGAAGGAGTTCTAAAACCTGCGTATGACTCAGGACCAGGGTTTTCATAGCGTTTCAGTCGGACTACTGTCCGGAGCTCTTCATAACCCATCGTCATCAGGTAAGTAAATAGGTCGACGACAGGTGACCGATTTCACGGCGTAGCCGTGACAGATACAAGCGGCTAAAAACATTTCACTCCTAGCGGAGTGAGGAACAGTACCGCACCGATGTCGGATTATTTTCCCGCGCCGATCCAGCGCGATTTGTCGAGGCTACTTGAGGATTATGGCGGGGATAAAAGGTGTCGTTCCTTTAGGAGCTAGGCGCACGAGGCAAGCGATCCGAACGGCGCTCGCCGGCTACGCGAAACCGCCGGAAAGAATTCAACCCCGGATGTAATTTGGAAAAC
>JBGQJH010000011.1:0-16104 GCA_041498935.1 Pyrinomonadaceae bacterium
AACCCGCAGGGTTGGGCGAAAGTAGCCGGTGGTCGAAGCGTAGCGCAAACCACCGCAAACAGGTTGTAACTAGCCGCACCCTGGAGGGGTGCCACGGGTCTTTCATCTCGCACCCTTTTCAGGGTGCTACCTTTTCCTTAACGCCTTCCGGTGGTCTGCGCTTCGCTTCGACCACCGGCTACTATCTTGCAGCCTTCCAGGCTGCTGAGTTTCCACGGCGTGGCTGGCAGCAGTGCGCGACAGCTCATGCTATTATTCCGAACCGAAGTTAAACCTGCTGGTCAATTAAATAATGCTTTACTTGTCGCAAGTGTTGGCTCGCCCCATCCGCGATCTTGAAGGCGAGCGTGTGGCCACCGTCAAGGACGTTATCGTGCGTCTTGGTGACGACGAGCACCCGCCCGTCACCGGCCTCGTCGCGCGTTTTGGCCGGCGCGATTTTTTTCTTTCGCGCTGGCGCGTCACTGAGCTGAATGAGCAAGGCGTCAGACTCAATTCAGACAAGCTAAACCTGCGGCCCTTTGTGCGCCGCGATGGTGAGGTGTTGCTGGCGCGCGACGTGCTCGATAAGCAGTTGATCGACGTGGACGGCAAACGGGTAGTGCGCGTGAACGACGTGCTGCTTATCGAAGGAGCGGGAGATTGGCGCGTGACTGGAGCCGACGTTAGCTTGCAGGGACTTTGGAGGCGGCTCGCGCCCGCCGGTTTCATGGGCACACGCAGGCCGGTCGAAGTGCTCGATTGGGCCGACGTTGGTTACCTGGCGACTGACGCGGCCACAGTCCAGCTCAAGTCTTCCAGCGGCAAGCTGGCCCGGCTCCACCCGGTTGAAATTGCCCGACTCGCCGAAGCGCTGTCCTACCATCACGGCTCCGAAGTGGTCGAGTCGCTCGACGACGAAACAGCGGCTGAGACTCTAGAGGAAATGCCTTCCGAACGACAGGCGCGAATCCTGGGCGGCATGGACGAGGAGCGCGCGGCCGACATTCTCGAATGGATGTCGCCTGACGAAGCGGCCGACGTGCTGGGCGACTTGCCCGAAGAAAAAGCGGAAGAATTGCTCGGGCTGATGGAGGATGAGGAACAGGCCGACGTCGCGGAACTGTTGCCCTATGAAGACGACACGGCGGGTGGTTTGATGACCACGGAGTTTGTCACGCTCCCACGGGAGTTGACGGTCGGCGAAGCGCTGGCGCGTTTACGCGAGATGGCGGAAACGCCAAACATGATCTATTACCTTTATGTTGTTGAAGGTGAGGGTTCATGGAAACTGGTCGGCGTGATCGCGCTGCGCAGTTTGATTCTGGCGGATCCCTCAGCGCCGCTGGCTGAAGTTATGCGCACGGAGTTTCAAACAGCGCATCCGGATGAAGCCGCAGACGAAGTGGCACAAAGAATCGCCGAATACAATCTGCTGGCCTTGCCGGTCATGGATGAAACCGGCGAAATTCTGGGAATCATAACCGTTGACGACGCGATGGAAATTTTGTTGCCGAAGGACTGGCGGCAGCGTTTGCCAAGACTGTTTGGATGACTTCAATCAGAACCGGGAGCTGTAGCGACCGGGTGGCGGATTGGGCAGGCTGGTCTTATGTCGAAAGGTGACCCGGTCGCTACGGCTCCCGGTTCTGATAAAGATCGGACGAAGAACTATGACTGACGGAGAACCTCCAAGTGGCGGAATCACAAGCAGCCGTAAGGGCCACCGGACGACGCTTGTTGCGGCGTGGCGGTCGAAGACTGCGCGATACCGTCACGCGGCGCCGGCGGATGCTTGGATACCTCGCCATCCTTGGACCCGGCATGATCGCCGCCAGCGCCGGCAATGACGCGGGTGGCATAGCAACGTTCGCCGCCGTCGGCGCAGAACAGGGATACCGCCTACTCTGGATACTCCTCCCAATCACAATTAGTCTCGGTCTGGTTCAGGAAATGTGCGCGCGCATGGGCGCGGTCACGGGCAAAGGCCTCGCCGATCTGATTCGCGAACGCTTCGGAGTGCGTTGGACCGCGGTTGTCATGCTTGCACTCCTGGTTGCCAATGCCGGCGTAACGGTTTCGGAATTCGTCGGTATCGCTGCCGCTTCTGAACTTTTTGGCGTGCCCCGCTTCATCTCAGTTCCCTTTTCGGCGATTAGCATCTGGTGGCTCGTGGTCAAGAGTTCATATCAGCGGGTGGAGCGTGTCTTCCTCCTGATGTCGCTGGTCTTTCTGGGCTACATCGTCTCTGCTTTTCTCGCCCAGCCCGATTGGAGCGCCGTGGCGATCGGAGTGGTGAAGCCTAGCTTCAGCCTTGATTACGCTTACTTGTTTACCTTCGTGGCAGTTGTCGGCACCACCATCTCGCCATACATGCAGGTCTATGTTCAGTCATCGGTGGTCGAGAAGGGTGTGACTCCCGAAGACTACGGCAGGACAAAATGGGACGTGTGGGTGGGAACGATCCTGGCGATCCTGGTCGTGTTCTTCATTATCGTTTCCACGGCGGCAACTTTGCACAAGCACGGCCTACACATCGAGAGCGCGGCCGACGCAGCGCGCGCGCTGGAGCCCTTCGCCGGGCCTTACGCGGAGAAGCTTTTTGCAATTGGTTTGTTTGGCGCGTCAATGTTAGCCGCTGGTGTATTGCCATTGGCCACTGCTTATTCGATCAGCGAGGCGCTTGGTTTTGAGAAAGGCGTGTCGCGCAGTTTTCGCGAAGCGCCCATTTTCCTCGGCATCTTTACTTTTCTGATCGCAGTCGGAGCCGCAATCGCCGTGATTCCCGGCTTGCCCCTGATTCGCGTGCTCCTCGTGACGCAGGTAATCAATGGACTGCTTTTGCCCATCATCCTTTTCGCGATCCTCAGACTGGTAAACGACCGCGACTTGATGGGCACATATGTTAATGGCCTCCTCTATAACATCGGCGCCTGGCTCACTACCATCATTGTTACCTTGCTATCACTCCTTTTGATCCTGGCCACACTCTTTCCGAATATCCTGCGCGTCTGACGAAGACTAACCCCGGCAGTGCCGGCTCGATTCTTTCTCGCCAACGCTCGCAAACAGTGATAAAAGATAGGGCAATCAGGCCGGAAACTTGGGTTCTCGCTGGCAAGACAAATCAGCAACAACGTGAATCGACGCCGCAACAAAAACAAATTCGCACTCTTCTTCATAGCGACGGCAATCGTGCTGCTGGCGATTTATCTCCTCGCGCACTTTGATATTCCGCTTCGCGACCTGCTGCGCGCGCGAATGTTGCGCGCTCAGATGGGAGGGATTGCGCCCCAGGCAGACACAATCGTCGATGTCTTGCGGCTCGTTCTCTTTGGAATCCTTGCTTATCTGGGGGTGCGCGCGCTTAACACTCTCATCTTTGATCTGGTTTTTCGTATCCGCCGGGGCTATGAAGCGCCAACCCTGGTTCGCAATATTTTTTCCATCGTTGTTTTTACAGCTCTCTTCTTCCTCACTTTCACTTTGGTATTTCCCAGGGTTAACCTCGGGGCGCTATTCACCACGTCGGCAATTTTCGGCGTCATCCTGGGACTCGCTCTCCAGGACACGCTGGGAAATTTCTTTGCCGGCATCTCGCTGCAAGCAGATCGCCCTTTTCAGGTAGGCGACGTGATCACGGTGGGCGTTCAGCGGCACACTGGCGTAGTTGAAGAGATCACCTGGCGCGCGGTCAAAATCCGTACCTTCCAGAATCACGTGGTGTTGATAAGCAACAGCACCGCGGCGAAGGAACCGATCGAAGTTTGCCCTCGTGATAACTTGAACGCCCGGCTCGTATTCTTCAACACGCTGTTTACCGATTCACCCGCGAAAACTATCCACGTTGTAAGGGAAGCAGTTCGCGAAGCTGACAACGTCTCACAGAGAATTGCACCCATCGTTCGCATCAGAAACTTAGGTGAGAGCGGGGTAGAGTATGAAGTCAAGTATTGGCTCGACGACTATGCGAAATACAACGACACTGACGCGTTAGTGCGCCAGCGAATCTGGTATGCGTTCCGGCGCGCCAAACTCAACTTCGCGTATCCCACCCGCACTCTGCTGGTGGAGCGAAAGCCGAAGCTAGGCGAGCACGATGGTGACGGCGGAGCAATCGTCGAACGCCTGGCCGCCGTCGATATCTTCGCTCCGCTCTCGACGGAAGAGACGGGTATGCTTGCTCAAGCCGCGACCAGCCACGTGTTTGCTCCCGGCGAAACGGTAATACGCGCGGGCGACCCGGGTTCGTCAATGTTCGTTGTGCACAATGGCCGTGTGAGCGTGCAAGTCAGCGAAAATGGCCGCCCGCGCACGGTCGCCACACTAAGCGATGGGGCCTTCTTCGGCGAGATGGCTTTATTCACCGGTGAACCCAGGACCGCGAATGTAGTCGCCCTGGAGGAGACGGAAGTGCTGGAGATTGGACACGCTGCGATGAAGCGCGTTTTCGATACCAATCCCGACCTGGTCGAGTCGCTGAGCCACATCATTGCCGAACGCAGGCAGGCATTGGCGGCAAGCGAGGATCTTTCAGGCGGCGACAAGGATCAGTCCGCCGGCCTGCTCTCCTCCATAAGGCGATTTTTCGGCCTAAGCTAAGCTCCCGCCAACCGATTGAGCCTGCCCTTCCCACCGTAAAATCTAGTTCGATCCTAGCGAATTCATTGGGCTTTTTGCCCCGGTTTAGTAACTTGACAGAAGTAGACTCAAATATTATTATTGCCCCACGCTCACAACGAGGTCGTAGAGATCGTTGACCCACCGAGTTGGAGCGTGAAAAGAAAATAAGGAGGAAAATCAAGATGACAATAGTTCGCTATGACCCCTTCCGGGACCTACGCACCCTACAGGAAGAAGTGAACCGACTGTTTTCTACCAACCTGACCCGCGGGTTTGGCGAGGAGGGCATTGGCCGCGGCGCCTGGAACCCCAGTGTTGACATTTATGAAAACAAGGATCACATCGTGCTTGAAGCCGAGCTACCCGGAATGAACCGGGAGGACTTCGAGCTGTCGGTAGAGAATAACGTCATTACCTTGCGTGGCGAGCGTCAATTCGAAAAGAAGGACGACTCAGAAAATTATCATCGAGTAGAGCGCTCTTATGGATCGTTTACCCGTTCCTTTACATTGCCTCAGACTGTCTCGGCAGAGGGGGCGACCGCCGAATATCGCAATGGTGTGTTGCGCGTGACGCTTCCGAAGCGCGAAGAAACCAAGGCGCGCCGCATAGAGATTAGCGGCGAAGGAGCTGGAACTTCAGCGAAGACCATCGAGGCGAAGGCAGAGAACGCGGGCGACGAAAAGTCCAGGCAGGCTGCGGGCGGCCGCAAAAGTTATTGAGCTGACTTGAAGTACGGTGAGCGGGGCTTCAGTGTTGACGGTGGGGCCAGCCGGCAGGCGGACCTGCCAGACTGAAACCCCGCTCAAGAGTCCGAAAGCAGGATGAAACGACAGAGAAAAGTTTATGCGTCTAGATAAATTTACTCTTCGAGCGCAGGAAGCCATTCAGGCAGCCATCGAACTCGCTGAGCGCAATCAAAATCAACAGGTTGAACCGGAACACTTGCTCGCAGCAATGTTGGAGCAGCCCGAAGGAATAGTGCGTCCAATTCTTGGGAAGCTTGCCGTCAACGTTGCGGTTGTGCTCAACGATGTGCAGGCCGCCATCGCTCGCTTTCCCCGGGTTGAGGGTGGGCAACAGTATGTTAGTCCGCGACTAACTCAGGTTTTTACCGCAACTCAGAAGCTAGCAGACAAGATGCAGGACGAGTTTAACTCGACCGAACATCTGCTGCTGGCGATCGTTGACGACAAGGAAGGTGAAGCCGGCAAGATTCTTCGCCAGCACGGCGTGAAACGTGACGATCTACTCAAGGTAATTGAGCAGATGCGCGGCGGCTCGCGTATCACGGATCAGAATGCGGAACAGAACTATCAGGCGCTGTCAAAATACGCGCGCGATCTGACGGAGCTTGCCCGCAAGGGCAAGCTGGACCCAGTAATTGGCCGCGATGATGAGATACGCCGAACGATCCAGGTGCTCTCGCGGCGCACCAAGAACAATCCGGTACTGATTGGTGAACCCGGCGTCGGCAAAACAGCGATTGTCGAGGGGCTGGCGCAGAGGATTGTTTCAGGTGACGTTCCCGAGACATTGAGGAATAAGCGGCTCGTGGGTCTTGATCTCGGATCAATGCTGGCCGGCGCGAAGTATCGCGGTGAGTTTGAAGATAGGCTTAAAGCAGTGCTCAAAGAAATTGAGAACGCGCAGGGCCAGATCATACTTTTCATCGATGAGCTGCATACGCTGGTCGGGGCGGGTGCGGCCGAAGGCGCGATCGATGCCTCAAACATGTTGAAGCCCGCGCTTGCTCGCGGAGAGCTGCGCTGCGTCGGCGCTACTACGCTCAACGAGTACAAGAAATACATTGAAAAAGACGCCGCGCTCGAGCGTCGTTTCCAGCAGATCTATGTTGGCGAGCCTTCCGTTGAAGATACGATCGCGATTCTGCGCGGACTGAAAGAAAAATACGAAGTTCATCACGGCGTTCGTATCAAGGATTCCGCGATCGTCGCCGCCGCCACTCTTTCGCATCGTTACATCACCGATCGATTTCTGCCGGACAAGGCAATCGACTTGATTGATGAAGCGGCGTCTCGCCTGCGGATAGAGATCGACTCGCTGCCGCAGGAGATAGATCAGCTGGAGCGCGAGATCCTGCAACTGGAGATCGAACGACAGGCTCTGCAACGGGAAGAAGACGAACGATCGAAGGCGCGTCTGAGGGAGATTGAACAACGAATAGCGGATCTCCGGGAAAAGTCTTCGGGCATGAAAGCCAAATGGCAGTCGGAGAAAGAGGCCATTGAGCGCATGCGCGCCGCCAAGGCTGAGCTGGAACAACTCAAACTACAACTCGATCAAGCGCGGAACGCGGGCGATTTGGCACGCGCGTCTGAGCTGCAATATGGGCAGATCCCGGAGTTGGAGCAAAAGTTCGCGGCCGAGCAGGCGAAGCTGGCGGAGTTTCAAAAAGACGGCGTGATGCTCAAGGAAGAAGTTGACGAAGAAGATGTCGCCGAGGTGGTCGCGAAGTGGACGGGCATTCCTGTGTCCAAAATGCTGGAAGGCGAAATGCAGAAATTGGTCACGATGGAAGAGCGACTCGGCAAACGCGTCATTGGGCAGGAGGAAGCGCTAAAGGCGGTGGCTGACGCCGTTCGCCGCGCAAGGGCAGGACTTCAGGATCCCAATCGCCCGATCGGTTCTTTTATTTTTCTTGGTCCAACGGGCGTAGGCAAAACGGAGACGGCCCGGGCGCTCGCTGAATTCCTTTTTGACGACGAGCACGCAATGGTCCGGCTCGACATGTCGGAGTATATGGAGAAGCATGCGGTGGCGCGCATGATTGGCGCGCCGCCCGGCTATGTGGGCTACGAAGAGGGCGGGCAACTGACGGAAGCAATTCGCCGCCGGCCGTACGCGGTTGTGCTCTTCGATGAGATCGAGAAGGCACACCCGGACGTGTTCAATGTCTTACTTCAGATTCTCGACGACGGCCGGCTTACTGATGCCAAGGGCCGCACGGTCGACTTCAAAAACACCGTTTTGATCATGACGTCAAACCTCGGCTCGCGTGAGATTCAGGAAGCCGAGGGCGACGAGAAGCAAATGCGCGAGGCTGTTTTGCAAGAGTTGCAGGCAAACTTCAAACCGGAGTTTCTCAATCGCATCGACGATATTGTGATCTTCCATCAACTCTCACGCGAGCAGATAGAAAAGATCATAGACGTGCAACTGGAGCGTCTGCGGGCCATGCTCGCCGAGCGGAACATCCAGTTGACACTCGACGATTCCGCGCGACAACTGCTGGCCCGCGAAGGTTACGATCCAAATTATGGCGCTCGTCCACTCAAGCGCGCAATCCAGACGCTCTTACAGAACCCGCTGGCGATAAAGCTTTTGAGCGGAGAAATTCTTCCGGGTCAGACGGTGCGGGCGTCGGCCAGTGGCGACATGATGGAGCTGAAAGTGGAGGCTGCCGCAGCCGCGGCATTGTAACGCAAACTGTTAGTTTGCGATCGTGAGCGTAACAAGTCAGGTACGGTAAACCGCAAACGAACAGTTTGCGTTACAACAACACGAGGGAATAACGATGGCACAATGGAATCCCTTGCACGACCTGGTGTCTTTGCAAGATCGAATGAATCGGCTGTTTGAAGATGCGTCACAGAAGCGTGCGAGCGCGGGCAGTCCGCGCGGGGTGCAGGAAGCCGACCAGAGCGATGAAGTTGAAGGCGCGGATTGGTATCCGGCGACGGACGTTTACGAAGACAATGACGAATATACGGTGGCGATTGATCTGCCAGGCATCGACCGTGCGACGCTCGACATCAGTGTGGACGACAACCGGCTGACAATAAGAGGCAATCGCGCCGGGCAGGAAACCACACAACATCGTGGCGAATGCCCGCGGGGCAAATTTCTCCGGACCTTTAGTGTGCCGGCCGCCGTCGATCAAAGTGATATCAGGGCCGACTATAAGGACGGTGTTCTTCAAGTTCACCTTCCCAAGCGCCCGGAGCGAAAGGCCCAGCGAGTGGAGATAAAGATTTCGTAGGGGCGGTACTGATATAACGACAACGTCCCCGAAATTGAATGGGCTTTGAGCAAAGGAATTGAATGGCTAAAGATTTTTTCGGCAGAGATCAGAGAGACAGACGGAATGATGACGCGGAGATTCGTGTAACGGATCGACGCCGCATTCAATTGGATGACAGCGGCGAGGCTCGGCAGGATTCCGGCGACGATGCAAATCTTCAGCCGAATCTCAAGCCCAGTTATGTCGCAGAGCTGGAGGCGCGCACAAAAGCCGCCGAGCAAAAGACCCTGGAGGTACAGTCGCGTTTTGAGCAGTTGCGGAAGCAGCTTCAAAGTGAAACCGACGAAACGCGCCAGCGTTTGAACCGGGCAGCCGACGAGCGCGCGCAACGTGAGAAGGCTAATTTCATTGCGGCCTTGTTGCCGGTCCTCGACAATCTCGAGCGCGCAACCGAAGCCGCTGAGGCAGGCAGTCCGACCGAAGTTATTGCCGAGGGTGTACAAAGAACGGCCTGGAGTTTTGCGAACGCGCTTGCCGCCGCTGGTGCTGAGCCGATCGATGCGGTTGGTGAAACATTCGATCCGGAGTTGCACGATGCGGTGGAGACCGCGGAAGTGGCGCCGGAAGATGAGGGCAAAGTTATTGCTCAGTATACTCGCGGCTACAAGATTGGCGACCGGCTGTTGCGCCCGGCGCGTGTTAAAGTTGGACGCTATTCGACGAAAGTAAACCAGGCCTTCGAGTAGTTGGCAAATGGTGTTGTAGTTTGGACTAACTTTGCGGCTCTTTGCGGATCACTTCGCGTCCTTTGCGGTCATTCGTTTTCTTGGTCCTGGGCTTTAACGATAGATGGAACATAACCGCAAAGAGCGCAAAAGAGCCGCAAAGAAGCGCAAAGGAAATACCCGGGCGAACCTATTGACTCTGTTGTGACAGGAAAACCTAAGGAGAACGAGAGTGGCTGCAAAAGAGATGAAGTTTCGCGAAGAAGCGCGGAACGCAATGCTGCAAGGTGTGAACACGCTTGCGAATGCCGTGCGGGTAACCCTCGGCCCGAAGGGACGCAACGTCGTCATTGGTAAGAAATATGGTTCGCCGGTCATAACCAAAGATGGCGTGACTGTCGCCAGGGAAATTGAGCTGCAGGATGCTTACGAGAACATGGGTGCGCAGATGGTGCGCGAAGTTGCTGTTAAGACTAACGACACGGCGGGCGACGGCACGACTACCGCGACGGTGCTGGCCCAGGCAATCTTTCGGCAGGGTGTGAAGAATGTAGCTGCCGGAGCTAATCCGATGTCGTTGCAGCGCGGCATTCAAATAGCCACAGACGCGGTGGTGGCGGAGCTTCAGCGCATTTCCAGGAAAGTGAAGAGCAAAGAAGACTTGATGAATGTTGCCAGCGTGTCGGCAAATAACGATCGCGAAATCGGCAAGCTCATCTCCGAGGCCATGGAGCAGGTTGGCAAAGACGGCGTGGTCACCGTTGAAGAGGCCAAGGGGCTGCAAACCGAACTGGAAATCGTGGAAGGGATGCAGTTTGACCGTGGCTACGTGTCGCCTTACTTCGTTACCAATCCCGATCGGATGGACTGCGTGCTCGATGGGCCGCTGATTCTGTTGCATGAGAAAAAGATTGCCGCGATGCGGGAGTTGCTTCCTATTCTCGAACAGGCAGCCGGCGGCGGCCGTCCGCTGCTAATCGTCGCGGAAGACATCGAAGGCGACGCGCTGGCGACGCTGGTAGTGAACAAGCTGCGCGGCACGATAAAAGTTTGTGCCGTTAAGGCGCCCGCATTCGGAGATCGTCGCAAGGCCATTCTCGACGATCTGGCGGTGCTAACCGGCGCTCGGGTGATTACCGAGGAACTGGGCGTCAAACTGGAAAACGTTGAGCTGGCGGATCTGGGCACGGCCAAGCGCGTGATTGTCGACAAAGACGCCACCACTCTTGTCGAGGGCGGCGGCGACAGTAAAGCCATTCAAGGCCGGGTGGCCACTATCAGAAAACAGATCGAAGAGACTACGTCAGATTACGATCGCGAGAAGTTGCAGGAGCGACTCGCTAAACTTGCCGGCGGTGTCGCAGTCGTTAAAGTCGGCGCGGCGACGGAAACCGCGATGAAGGAGATCAAGACACGCGTGGAAGATGCACTCAACGCCACCAAAGCGGCAGCTCAGGAAGGCACCGTTGTCGGCGGCGGCGTGGCGCTGCTGCGCGCCGGGCAAGTGCTGGATAAACTTTCAGACGATGAACCGGACGTCGTGACGGGCATAAAAATAGTGAGACGCGCGCTGGAGGAACCGCTGCGGCGAATAGCTGAAAACGCCGGACTCGACGGTGCGGTAATCGTGGGCAAAGTTGAAGAGTTGAAAGGCAGCAAAGGATTCAATGCAGCCAGCGGCGAATATGAAGACCTGGCGGCCGCCGGCATACTCGATCCCACCAAGGTCGTGCGCACCGCGCTCCAAAACGCAGCGTCCATTGCCGGGCTCTTGCTGACAACTGACGCGGCGGTCACAGACGCTCCTGAGCCGAAGAAAGGGGCGCCGTCAATGCCGGGCGGCGGCGAGGATTACGACTATTAATAGCCCGGTTACAAGAGACCGGCTGGGGCTTTTCGCCCAGCGCGTCAATGAGTCCATGAGTTGGCCGAAAATTTGCAAGAGTTAAAATCTTGAGAATTCTTATTGCATCGAAACGCAACGGCGCATATGCTCAAGACATCTAACCCGCGAGGTTAGTTAGATTTTTGCAGCGGGCAAAATTAGAGGCAGCGGACGCGGGCTGTCATGGAATGGTGCACGATGGTTGGTGCAGGAAGTTAGCAAGGTTAAAGACAATGGTTGATCTGGGATCTTATAAAGACAAATTTGGAGATAGCGGGCAACGCATACTTGAGCACGCGCTGAGCGAGTCGCGCCAGCGTGATCAGAACATCGTGTCAGTCGAGCATATTCTGCAGGCCCTGATGTATGAGGAGCCGGACATGTTCAACTCGGCGATGCGCGAGCTTTCGCTCGATCCGATCATTGTCAAAATCGCCATTGATAAGCGACTGGATACCAGCCACCAGCAGCACGTCGGCAAAGGGATTCGAATTTCTCCCGACACCACCGATCTTTTCAAGCGCGCGATGGAACGCGCCCGCGCGCAGGGTCGCAAGACAATCGAAGCGACCGATATTTTTTCCGCGCTTACAAACCACGACAGTCTCTTCGTTGAAGTGTTGGAATCCATGGGCGCAAGTCCCGACGCTGTGGCTGAAAACGTTCAGGCGCAGGTGCAAAAACGCGAGCGCGAAGAGGAACAGTATCGCAAGAAATTTGAGCTGCCTCCTTATCTAAAGCATTTTGGTGTTTCACTAAACCGCCTGGCGCGCGCCGACAAGATCACGCCGACCATCGGCAGGGAAAAAGAGATTCAGCAGATGGTGGAGATTCTTTGCCACCGCGAGCGCGCAAACTCGCCAATGCTTGTTGGCGAACCGGGCGTCGGCAAGACCGCGGTCGTCGAGGGCCTGGCGCGTTTGATCGAAATGGAACCCGAAAAAGTACCGGCGCGGTTGCGTGGCTCACACGTGGTGCAACTGCAAATGGGCGGCCTGGTGGCGGGCACGATGCTGCGCGGAATGTTTGAAGAAAGAATCAAGGGCATCATCGACGAGGTCAAGGAACACGACAATCTCATCCTCTTCATCGATGAGGCGCATACGATCATCGGGGCCGGCGCAGCAATGGGCACATCTTCCGACGCCGCGAACATGTTCAAGGGGGCGTTGGCGCGGGGCGACATGCGCATCATCGGCGCCACCACTATCTCGGAATACAAGGAGTTCATCGGGGAAGATGAGGCGCTGGCCCGGAGGTTTCGCCTGGTGAAGGTGGTTGAACCGACGATAAATGAAACGCGGGAGATACTCCTGGGGCTGCGCCCACGACTGGAACGAAACTACTCGGTGAAGATTTCCGATGAGGCCATCAACATCGCCCTGGAAATGGCGCCAAAGTACATTCGCAATCTTCATCTGCCGGATAAAGCAATCGGCTGGCTCGATACGGCCGCGGTAAAAGTCGAAATCAATGAGCCGCAAACGATGGTCGTCAAGCCGGAACACGTCATCGACGTGATTTCACAGGAGTCGCGTATTCCGCGCGACATGATCTTTCGCGACACGAGCGAACGTTTTTCAATGACGGAAGTGATGCTTTCGCAGCGCGTAATCGGTCAAAAGGCCGCTATCAAATCAGTCGCGCAACGCTTGCGGCTGAACAAAGGTCCGTTGAAAGAGTCGCATTACAAACCTGACGGTGTGTTGCTGTTTCTCGGCCCCACCGGCGTTGGTAAAACTGAGCTGGCGAAGGCCGTTGCCGAATTCATGTTTGGCGACGAAGAGAAGATGGTGCGCATCGACATGTCTGAATATAGCGACGGCACAGTCAGCATCGAGAAGTTGATTGGCATGCCCCGCGGCATTGTTGGATCGGAGCGCGGCGGAATTTTAACTGAACAACTGCGCGAGAATCCTTACACGGTGCTGTTGCTGGACGAAGTTGAGAAGGCATCGCCTTACTTGATGAACCTGTTCCTCCAGGCTTTCGACGAAGGCTGGCTGACGGACGGTCGCGGCAAGAAAGTTTATTTGTCAGACGCGATTGTGATCATGACGTCAAACCTGGGATCAGACAGCTTCAAGAAATTTGAGAAGCCGCTTGGCTTTGGCACCAAGACCGCGCAGGACTTTCGGGTGGTAAAGAATGAAGTGATGAAGGCGGCGGAAATGCGTTTCTCGCCGGAGTTTCGCAATCGCATTGACGAAATAATCGTCTTCGCGCCGCTGACGATGGATGAGGTGCGCCAGATTGCCGAACTTTACCTGAACAAGCTGCAACGCCAGATGCAGCGACAGGGCAAGGAGCTGAGCGTCACTGATGAAGCTCTCAACTTTTTGACCGAGAAGGGATTCAATACGATGTATGGCGCGCGCTTCCTGAAGCGGCACATCGATGAGAAAGTGAAGCTTCCCATAACGGCGTCGTGGAAGACGGCCACGAATTTCGTGGTTGATGTGGAAGACGGCGAGACCGTGGTGAAGCCGGTCACGGGCACGAACGCCAGTCTAAATTAATCTCCCGTTTTTAGCGGCCGGAAGAGTCCGGTCCATTGCTGGTTACTAATTTCAAGGGCTTCAACGATGTTCATTGAAGCCCTTTTCTTCTCTATGCAGACTCTGTGGACTCGGTGGTAAATTTTCAGATGGTGATTTCGAGACGACAATCCATAGTTCTATTGTTGCTCCTTGTCGGTTGTCTTTGGCCGGCCCGGCTGGCGGCGCAAACAACTACGGCGGCGCCGGCTCCAACCTCGCCTGATCCGAAAGTGGAGGCAGTCGTAACTCGCGCGATCGAAGTGCTGGGTGGCAGCTCCTACTTGAACGTCAAAACGGTCGTGGGTCGCGGCTTCTTCACAACTTTCAAGGATGGGATATCGCAAATCCCGGCGAGATTTCTTGATTACATCGCTTACCCCGACAGAGAGCGCACTGAATTCACGGGCGACGGAATTCGCGTCATTCAAACAAACACCGGCGAAACCGGCTGGCTCTACGACGGCGCCACGAAGACCTTGAGTGACATGAAGGGCGCGCAAATAGAAGACTTCAAGAGAGGCATGCGCACCAGCGTCGAAAATCTCCTGCGCGGTTGGTGGAAAAAAGAGAACGCCACTCTCAGCTATGTTGGCCGGCGCGAGGCGGGACTCGCGAGACGAAACGAGACAGTGCGGCTGACTTACCCTGACGGCTTCTGGATCGAATATGAATTTGCGGCCAAAGAAGGTCTACCGGCGAAAGTGATCTACAAGACAACCAGAAAGAAGCCGGATTCGGATGAGACTGAAGAAAACACCGAAGAGGATCGTCTGGCAAAACCGATTACGATTGCCGGCGTTACCGCTCCCTGGGTTGTGGACCACTTCATTAATGGCATCCAAACCAGCCGCATTAGCTACGAGTCAATCGAATACGATCGACCACTCGCTGATGCCCTCTTTGCCAAGCCGGCAAACATCAAGAGCCTGAAGTAGCGCGACCTGGGAACGCAAACCCTGGGAGCGCAGGCATCCTGCCTGCAACGAGCGCCGCAGGCGCGAATAATCAGAATCGGGTGGTGGCTGACTACCAAACCTGATTACAAGTACTGAGCATCAGCACCGCACAAATACGGAACCGGGAGCCGTAGCGACCGGGTGCGGTTGGGCCACCTGACAACTCTCGAGAACCAGGTTCTTGTTGGTGGATTGCAGCGTAAGTTTCATTGGTTGCGCGTCGCGCGAGTCGACCCGGTCGCTACGGCTCCCGGTTCCGTATTTGTGTGGCGCGAGTAACGCCCAAATTCCACGAGCACTGAACAGTTGTCCACTCCTTTCCACCAGCTTGCAACGACAACCCCAATCCCGGCATCTCTCATCATCAATGAAAGCCACGCTCATTACATTACTGCTAATCTTTTCCTTGCTTTGCGGTGTATCCACTCCCGCGCAAACCCCAACCGATCAGGACGATGACGTCATTCGCGTTGAAACTGATCTCACCAACCTGTTTTTCACGGCTACCAATAAACAGAAAGCTTTCGTCACCACCCTCCGGGAAGAAGACGTTCGCCTGACAGAAGATGGCGTGCCGCAAAAGATTCTCACGTTCCAGCGCGAGACAGACCGCCCGCTCTCAATAGCATTCCTGATTGATGTGAGCGCTTCCGAGGAACGCACGTTGCCGCAGGAGAAAGCGGCCGCGCGCGCGTTTATCGAGAGCATAGTTCAGTCAAGCAAGGACCAGGCGGCGATAATTCCTTTCACCGGTTCGGCGTTTCTCGAACAGGGTTTGACTCGCGACGTATTCAGCATCTATCGCGCCCTCGAGCGCGTTGAGGTTGCGCTGCCCGCGTATCTCGGCTCGGGCCGGCCCCTCAGCGGCATCGCTTCCGGGCCCGGCATGAAGGCCACGCCGCGGGAAGGCTCAACGGCAATCTGGGACGCAATTGCACTGACAGCAAGCGAAGTGCTGGCGCGAAATTCGGATCAGCGGGAGGTTGGTCGAACCGGTCAGGGTCCTCAAGGTTTGCGGCAAACTACGAGTCAGCCCAGTCAGAACACTTTGGGCACAAGCGCGCCACGCGCAGCTCAGGTTCCCAATCAAAGACGGCGCGCCATCATTTTGCTCACCGACGGTTTCGACAGCAGCAGTAGACTGCCGAGAAGCGAAGCGATAAGTCGAGCGCTCGAGGCAGAGACGGTCATCTACGCGATCGGCATCGGCGACAGCAAGTATGAAGGAGTGAATCGCGACGAAATCAACGCCGTGGCAACCGGAACTGGGGGCCGCGCGTTTTTCCCGAAACGTGAAACTGATTTGCGGAATGCCTTCGCTGAGATCGAGCAGGAACTTCGTTCACAATATCTGATCGCTTACTCATCCACCAACAAGAACCGCGACGGCTCCTATCGCCAGATGCACATC
>JBGQJH010000012.1:0-16100 GCA_041498935.1 Pyrinomonadaceae bacterium
ACCAGCGGAAACTCGCGAAAGATTATTCGCACCTTCGTCGGGCCAAACTCACTTTCCAGACTCTTCAGGACGGGGTGAAGTATGCCACAAGGTGGACACTCAAAATCGCCAAACTCTTCAAGCGTGACCAGCGCGTTCGCATTTCCCAGGGCCTGCGGCGGTTCGGCCCCGGGCTCCGCCGGATTCGCTGTGGTCGGCGTGCTCGCAGTGCTCGCCGCAGGCGATGCGTTTGTAGTCGGCGGCGCCGCCGGGGTTTCCGCAGTTGAGCGCTGGAGATACCAGGCCGTTAGCAGGCCCGCTCCCAGCACCGCGGCGATGATGACAAACGGAAGGGCGCGTTTCATATTTAGTCAAAAGATTAATCAGGATTGGTAAATCAACTCAAGCGCACAAGACTTACTTAACGCTATAGAAAACTGTCTTGTCGAGAGCGCCATTAACGTAAACCTCAACCTTGTATTTCCCGGACGGCCAATCCTGAGGATAGGTCAGATGACCATGTATCACATTCTCGAGCGCCTTAGTTGTGTAGTTTATCTCCTGGATTTTTTTATTCTGAGTATCCTGGACATCAACAGCCCACCAGGCGAACCTCATTTTCGTTCCCGAATTTGCCTCTTTCAAGGTGGCTACACAATGCACCGTTCTGTCACCTGGCGCAAAAGAGTCGGTCTCCTCTCCCGGATCACCATTGCCATCATCCTTGGCCACGTGAATTTCCTTGATGGCGTTTCCGGATCCCGTGTCGCCGTCTGTGCTGGCATTGGAGTTGGAATTTGAATTGCTGTTGGCGTTCTTCATCTTGCCAAGGTTGCAGGCGAGAACGACGAAGAGTAAAAGGCCGGCGGTGAGCCAGGCTGGATGGTGTTTCATCTCGAGTTTCTCCGTGTGTTTGTAAGTGAAATAGCTAAAGCAATCCGGGGGGTCCCCACGCGGACAGACCGCGTGGGGCGGTAGTCACGCCACTGCTGCCAGCGTGGCCGCCAGGGAACGAAAGATATCCCGCCCGTCGCTTGAACCCAACAGATCTTCACAGGCACGTTCAGGGTGTGGCATCAGTCCCAGCACGTTGCGCGAGCGATTGCAGATACCGGCAATATTATCGCGCGAGCCGTTTGGGTTTGCCGCTTCCGTGGCGCCGCCGTTTTGATCACAGTAACGAAAAACGATCCGATCTTCCTGCCGCAGCTCTGCCAGGGTCGTATCATCGCAGACGTAGTTTCCCTCAGCATGGGCGATCGGAATTCGTAGTACCGACCCCCGGGTCATTTCGTGTGTGAAAGGAGTGTCTGAGGTTTCCACCCGCACCAGGATGTGTTCACAAATGAAGTGTAAATCGCGATTGCGGATCAAAGCGCCCGGCAGTAGCCCGGCTTCGCAAAGAATCTGAAAGCCGTTGCAAATTCCCAGGACGAAACGGCCCGTAGCGGCAAACTTCTCCACCGATTCCATCACCGGCGAAAACCGCGCCAGCGCGCCGGCGCGCAGGTAGTCGCCATAGGAAAAGCCGCCGGGAATAATCAAGGCGTCGTAGGAGTTTAGATCCGTGTCTCGATGCCAAATGAAATCCACTGGCTGGCCCACGTGTTTTGAGATCACGTGGTAAGCATCGTGATCACAGTTTGAGCCGGGGAAAACTATGATTCCAAACTTCACCCTTCGATCTCCACGCGGTAGTCTTCGATAATCGGGTTGGAAAGGACCTCGCGGGCCATGCGAGCGACGGATTCGCGCGCTTGCTCCTGGTCGGCTGAATCCTGGAGCGCAATCTCGAAGTATTTACCCTGACGAACGTCCGCTATTCCGGTAAAGCCAAGCAACTCTACGGAGTGCTGTATTGCTTTGCCCTGCGGATCAAGAACGCCCGGCTTGAGGCTAACGAAGACTTTCGCTTTCATATCGTTTGGCACCGCTCCCAGTTTTGCTCGTCATACTAAGACATAACATTGCTTCATGTGTAGTTAATAGCATACTATCTCGGCCCGCGACTTGAGTATTCGGTATTCAATTGACAAAAACTGAGAAACAGGAGAACCCGCAATAATGCAGAACCCTCCACCCGGCCAACAGAACTACTCAGCGCCTACCGGCGCGCCGCCACCAGGAGCACCCCAATCCGGCACCGGCATGGATCCTAAAGTGGCCGCTGCGATCTCATACATCTGGATCGTGGGGTTAATATTTTTCTTTCTCGAGAAGGAAAATCGTTTCGTGCGTTTCCACGCCATGCAGTCGGTCCTCTTTGGGATCGCCAACACCGTAATCATGATGGTGCTCGTAGTCGTTGCCGTGATACTGACCTTTGCTTTCGGTATTGGCGGAGCGATGGTCGGCGGCGGCATCGGCACGTTGATACAAATGCTTGTCTGGTTGATCTGGCTGGTCTTCTGGCTCATCGCGTTGGTATTTCTGGTCGGCCTCGTCTTCGCTGCCGTTAAAGCCTACCAGGGCCAAATGTTCAAGTTACCAATCATCGGCAACATGGCCGAAAAGATCGTCAACAAATAAGCTTTGCTCAACAGGTAAACTTTGCGTTTCTTTGCGTCAGCCTTAGCGCTCTTTGCGGTTTTGCTTTCAACGTCGAAAAGAAGAGAAACCGCAAATCACGCAAAGGTCCGCAAAGGAAGATACTTCCAACGACGATAAACTCGGCGTTTTTGCCGAGCTAGCCGTCCCCAAAGACTCTCTCAAAGATCGCGTCGATATTTCGCAGATAAGTTTCGAGCGCGAACACGCTCGTGATCTCCTCGGAAGAAAGATGCGATGTGATGTCGACATCCTTCCCGATCAGCTCCCCGAAGTTTTCGTTTGTCTCCCACGCCTTCAGGGCATTTCGCTGCACCCACTCATAAGCGGTTTCGCGTGAGACGCCTTTCTGCGTGAGCGCGAGCAGTAGCTGGCCGCTGAAGACCAGACCCTTCGTCAACTGCAGGTTGTGAAGCATACGCTCCGGGTAAACTACAAGTCCTGCAATTAAAGATGCTGCCTTATGCAGCATGTAATCCAAAGCGCTGCTCGAATCAGGCAGAACCACACGCTCAGCGGATGAGTGTGAAATGTCGCGCTCGTGCCAGAGTGCAACGTTCTCAAGTCCCACTAAACTGTTGGCCCTCACGACGCGGGCCAGGCCGCAAATGCGTTCGGAGATAATTGGATTTCGTTTGTGAGGCATCGCGCTGGAACCCTTCTGCCCGACCGTGAAGCGTTCCTGAGCTTCGTTGACCTCGGTGCGTTGCCAGTGACGAATGTTGAGCGCAAACTTGTCGAGCGACGAAGCGATGATGGCCAGTGTACTCAAATACTCAGCGTAACGATCGCGCTGAATTATCTGCGTGGAAACGGGCGCGGGCTTAAGGCCAAGCCGCGCGCAAACCTTCTCCTCGACGGCCGGGTCGAGCAATGCAAACGTGCCGACAGCGCCGCTTATTTTCCCCACCGCCACCGCTTCACGCGCCCGCCCCAGACGCTCTCGATTGCGGCGCAGCTCGTCGTACCAAAGTGCGAATGTCAGTCCGAAAGAAGTGGGTTCAGCATGGATGCCATGGGTGCGGCCGATTTGTGGAGTGTGCTTGAACTCAAACGCCCGGCGTTTGAGCACGTCCAGAAGCGCTGCAACTTTCTTGAGCAAAAGATCGCTGGCATCGCGCAAAAGCAGGGCGTTGGCAGTGTCTACGACATCGGAAGAAGTAAGACCGTAGTGAACGAAGCGCGCGGCTTCGCCGATGTTTTCGGCGAGGTTGGTGGTAAACGCAATGACGTCGTGGTTGGTAGTCTTCTCGATCTCATTTATTCGCTCAACCGAAAACGTCGCGCGTGATTTGATCTGCTCGAGCGCGTCCCGCGGAATCGTTCCCATCTCCGCGTGCACTTCGCAGACTGCGATTTCTACTTTCAGCCACGTCTGGAATTTGCTCTCTTCACTCCAGAGCGCGCCCATTTCAGGCAATGTGTAACGTTCGATCATCTCTCGTCAGTTTCGGGTTTCGAGTTTCAAGTTTCGAGTTTCGAGTTTCAAGTTCCGAGTTCCGAGTTCCGAGTCTCGGGTCTCTGGTTCAAGTTTCGGTTTTCAGGTTTGTTTCGAGTTTGGATCTCAACCGGCCTAGGCGAACTTGAAACTCGGAACTCGAAACCCGAAACTCATTTGAGTCCCGTTGAATTGACAAAGTAACGCGCGAGCAACCAGCGGCCATCTCGTTCAACCAAAGTGAAGGTTTCCATGCCTTCCGCATTCTGAAACTTTGTTCGGTACGCAACGATGTAGGCCCGGCCTTTTAGTGGCCCGCTGGAATTTTGTTGTTCAGTGGCTGACTGTAGCATTCGGTTTTCAACCAGCCCGAGCTTTGTTCGCAACGTCTTGAAGGCGGCCGTAGACTGTTCGAGCGTGGAGTCTTGCCGCCACAACTCCGACGCCTCGTTATAGATTTTGTCGTAGCGCTCGGCCGCAACCTCTTCGCTTATCGTGGCAATCGCCGCTTCGACCTCCGGCGGAATCGTTCGGCGCCCCGAATCCGCGGCGCAAGCAAAGCTGAGAAGCGAAACGAAGAGGACCAGCGAAGTATACAGAGGCGAAGACAGAACCCGTATTGCGGCAGACTCGGGAGACGCTCGTTTCATACTTCCGCCCTCATCCCTCATCCCTTCGCTACACCTCGATCCACGGAGTTGGCTCCTTCGGAAACGACAGGCTGACCTGAGTGTCGGCGTGGAAAAGGGGATAGCGCTCCTGCAGCGCAACTTCCGCGGAGATCTTGGCCAGATAAGGATTGTTCGCGCGCTGCGAGAGATGGGCCAGCACGAGAAATCTGGCGGCGCCATCAAAGCCGTTGCGAATCCAGTCGGCAACGTCTTCGTTGGAAAGATGACCAAGGCGCGAGAGAATTCGCTGCTTCAGTTCCCAGGGATAAGCGTCGCAAGCCTTCAACATGTCGCGGCTGTGATTTGACTCCATGACGATCGCGGCGCAACCGCGCAGCCGTTCGCTGGCGAGTGTCGTGATGTGGCCAAAATCCATCAGGGTGGCGATTTTCACGCCCTGATGAGTGGCCGTGAAGCCGAAATTGTCTACCGCGTCGTGTGGGATCGTAAACGGATGAAAGTCGATTTCGCCGATGCGAAAGTCGCGGCTCGACTCGATCTGCTCGACCCGATCCCGCAGCGCCCTGGCGCGTTTGCGCGGCTCTTCGTCGTTAACGTTGGTGCGCTCGCTGATGTAGGCGTCACAAGTCTTGGCGGAAATATAGACCGGGCAGTCAACGGTTCCGAGCAGCACCCGCAGGCCGCCGGCGTGGTCGCCATGTTCATGCGTGACCAGCACGGCATCGAGTTTCTGCACGTCTTCGCCGACCAGCGCGAGCCGTCGCGCGATCTCTTTGGCGCTCAGTCCAGCGTCAACCAGAACACGAGTTTCGCCGGCAACGATCAAAACCGCATTGCCAGTTGATCCGCTGCCGAGAACGGTAAGTTTCATGTTAAGGAAATTAAAACTATGAACTGCACTACTAAGAAAGGTGTCAAAAGAAACTTTAGCATTTAATAGGCAAAACGGCTACCGGGGCACTGCTTCAGTGCTGGTTCAGTTTGGTACGAGCGAAGCGTTGTCCCGCAATTACAGGGAGCAGAACCGGCTGAGAGGGGTGTACCATCTATCTATGGCGTTTGTGCGGGCTCTGCTCTCGCACTCCGAAAATACGCCGATGCCTGCGGGCGAAAGAGAACATATGCAATGACCGCTAACAACAAACCGTGCGCGACCAACTCAGACAGCGGGTGAAAGGCGCTGAGGATGACGTGGTATGCGATCCAAACGAGCAGAAGCCAGCGCGCCCAGTTGTTGCCGCGGAGCACAAACACTCCGCCAAGAATCGCGAGAAGCCGCAGGAGGCAAATCCACAAAATGCTATATTCAAACGGACGCTGTGTCTTGAACTCGGTGAGATGGTATGCAAATCCGATGACGCCGGCTGCTACGAATATGCAGCCGATGACCGTGACTAAGAGTGGACGTTTGTTCATGGTGTCCGCGACTGACCCAACGATTGAGGTCAGGTGGCCGCGAGTCGCGACAACCTGAGAATATAGAGACTTGATCAGGGACACGCAATCGCGGCTCACCTGCAACAATTTGTTATGTTGCCCCCTCGTTGTTTCCCTTAGGCGGAAGTTGGACGGGGCCTCGATCCCTGCCGTGCCCCTTTCTGATGCGAAATCTATCACTTAAATGAACTCGAACACCCACCACACTGAAAAGGCCAGTAAGAACGTGGCTGCCGGAAAACCTGCTAACAAAGTGGCGAGGGCAAGCAGGAGTCTGTCACGCCCCTGTGCGGCCCGCCCGTCTCTCACCGAGAGGTAAAGCCCGGCGAGAAAGAACAGGGCACTCGACGCGATGCCAAGCCTCGTAATTAGGACACTTGGGGCGCGTAGATCAGGAGAGAAGTCGAAGATAATGTTACAGGCGGCAGGTATGACGATGGTTAGTAGAAATGGGACGGGCGATAGCCACATGAATAACGATTCACTCTTACTTGTTAAGGCCACCTGAAGTCACCTCTCCATACGCATAACTGCGAATTATGCCGCGGATCCGCGGCGCAAGTACGGATTTGGTGGGATTATCCGGCTGCCGCAATTTCAAATCCGCCGCTGCTTCAGATTCTTAGTCGTGAGCGATCGACGCGAAAGCCGTTGAGGTTTCCGAGTGCGCCGAGCGCCAGGGATTCGCTGGTGAAAAACTTGCGAGCTACGCGCTGGAGATCGTCCGCGGTGGCAGCCTCGAGTTTTTCAATGGTTTCTTCCGTGGAGATGTGACGGCCATGGATGATCTCCTGACGGGCCAGCGCGCTCACCCGCGCGCTCGACGACTCAAGCCCCAACAGGATTGAGGATATCGCTTGATCCTTTGCCAGCTTCAGCTCTTCCTGAGAAACGCTCTCGGCCACAACCCGTCGCATCTCCGTCAACGAGAGATCCAGCACTTCGTTCAAATGTTGCGGTGAGGTGCCCGCGTAGATCGTGAAAACACCAACGTCTGAAAACGTGTTGCCTCCCGCGCCGACAGAGTATGCCAGACCGCGCTCCTCGCGAATTGTTTGCCACAGCCGGCTGGAAGTGCCGCCGCCGATTACCGAAGCCAACAGACTCGCCGCATAGCGGTCGCTGCTTTTTGCGTCGGGCCAGGGCGCTGCGATAACGAGATGCGCTTGCTCGAGTTCCTGCTTCTGCTCAATAAGAATCGGCGCCGCCGGCGCGGGCGATTGCGCAGCCGTGTCGACACGGCCGGTTGCAGCATTAGTCGCGAAGTTTTCGAAAGAACTTTCCACCAGGTCTACCAGCCGCTCGTGCTCCACGTTGCCGGCCGCGGCTACCACCAGGTTCGGGGGTGAAAACTCGCGCGCGTGAAAAGTTGAGATCGCGTTGTGATCAAACGAGGAGACGGTTTCCGCAGTGCCTTCAATGGGACGTCCCAGCGGATGGCCGGGGAAGTAGGCGGCGTTGAAGAGTTCGCCCAGCAATTCGTCCGGCGTGTCCTCAACCATTTTCATCTCTTCAAGGATGACCTTCTGTTCGCGTTCCAAGTCATTTTGGTCAAAACGCGGGTGGGCGAGCAGGTCGGCCAGCAGATCAAAGGCCTCGGGCAAACTTCTGTCCGCAACCTTTACAGCGAAACCAGTCATCTCATGGGTCGTAAAGGCGTCGAGATGTCCCCCGAGTCGATCGGATTCAACGGCAATATCGCGAGCCGTTCGGCGTTCGGTCCCTTTGAACACTGCATGTTCGATGAAATGGCAGATGCCGTTGAGTTCCGGGGCTTCGTGGCGCGAACCGCGTCGCACCCAAATCCCGGCGGTGACTGAACGCAGACCGGGCATGTGCTCAGTCAGAACCGTGATGCCGTTGGGGAGTCTGGTCAAGCGAACTTCGTCAATCATGAATTCCCATCAAAAACCGGCAGAAATTAATACAGCTCCGCATCCTAGCACGCCCGAAACCGGCGGCAAAGCGGAGCCAAAGTGGCCTTGAGTTGGGGACGGATTGCTTGACAGGGCTTTGATTATTGGCGGAAAATGCGAGTTATCCGATGGTTCCGGTAAGTCTCCTGACCTGAACCAGTTCGCCTTTCGCGAGTTAAGGCGAGGCTGCCTAGTAACTTTCGCGAAGCAAGAATCTTAGGGGGACGTCTTCCTATTTTGCGCAAACCACAGTCACAGTCGACCGGCTTCAAACGTTTCCCAACGGACGCGTAAGGAGGTTTCGTGCTAATGAGAATAACTGGGAGAATAGCTGGGAGGATGGCTGGGAAAATGTTTGGCAGGCGAACAGGGAGAAGAATACTCAGTCTGTTCCTGGTTGCGTTCTCGGCCGGCCTGTATGCCCAGGTTCCAATCGCGAGCGCAAGTAAAGGAAACCTGGCGACAATTACCGGGGCCGTTTTCGACAACAAAGGCAATCCCGTTTCGGGTGCGCTGATTTCTTTGCTGAGAGACGGCGCAAGCAAAGTCATCAAACAGACGCGCAGCGATGCGGCCGGCCGCTTCGCCACGCGCATCTCGCCCGGACGTTATGGCATTCGCGCGATTGCCGCCGGCTTTAACGAAGTCGTTTTTTCCTCCGTTGACGTGCGCGCCTCGCAGGAACTTATTTATCGCTTCAACCTCGAGCCCATTGGCTCTGGTAAGACTTTGCCCGAACGCCGCAAGGACCGTGACGACGTGAAATGGACGTTGCGTTCGGCACAAACCCGCCGTTCGATCTTCCAGGCACAAGAGGGTGAGGACGCCGACATCCAGGCGGTGCTGGGCAAGGAAACAGCCTCGGGCGACGAAAGGGGAACAAATCCCGCCGCGGAAGACGGCAGCGAAGCTTCCACCAAAGAGTCTCATCGTAGTGTGCAGGGAGTTGTCGAAACATACTTCGCGAGTAACTCCTCCGGCCCCAGTTACCCCGGTCTTAATTTTGCCGTTGCAACTTCCCCAACCGATAGCATCGAATTGATCTTTGCCGGTCAAACAGCAGCCGGACCAAACGCGCCGGAGCGATTCGAAGCGACTACTCACGTGCGCGCCGGTCAACGACATCGCATGGGAATGAGTTTCGGCGCGGTCCACTTTGGCGCCCCAATATGGGCTTCAACGAAAGACAACCGGTCAGACAGTCAATCACGGATGGGCCAGATTTCTGTCCGGGCGATTGATGAATGGGTAGTTCGCGATGGGATCGTAATCGTTCTTGGTCTCGACTACTCGCGCTTCATTGGCGCTGGTGGCGCTCGCTCGCTCAAGCCGCGCATTGGAATCCAATATGACGCAAACGCCCGAACGCGTTTGAAAGCCGCCTACGCGCCCGGCGGCGAAGAAGGCGACATTCAGAGCGTGGCGGCGTTTGAAGACACGCAAGTCGCTTTCCGGGAAGCCGGCAAGAGACCGATCGCCTTCGTAGATGGTCGAGCCGTCATGGACCGTAGCCATCGACTCGAGTTTGGCGTGGAAAGAGTCATCGACAATAAGTCTAACCTCGAGGGCACCGCTTTCTTCGATACGACGTCGGGACGTGGCGTCGGTTTGCTCAGCACCCCGATGACCGCGTTTTCGGGCGCCACCGGCGAAACCTTCATCAACGTTGCCAATCAGCAAGGGGCGTCGAAAGGGATGCGACTGGTCTACACGCGCAGACTCAGCCGCATGTGGACTGCGTCAGCCGGCTACTCCTTTGGTCGTGGGCAGCGGCTCGTGTCCGGCGACATTTCCCAACCAGCAGAAATATTTGAGAGCGGCTTTTTCCAAACGGCGGCGCTGCAACTTGGCGCTGGTTTTGCTACGGGCACAAACATCCGAACCGTCTTGCGCTTCTCGCCAAACGCTACCGTGTTTGCAATTGATCCCTTTGCGGGACGACTCGCCGTTTATGATCCGTCGTTAAGCGTCCAGGTTACACAGGAATTGCCTAGCTTTGGTTTGCCGGTTCGCGCTGAAGCTGTCCTTGACGCGCGTAACCTGCTGGATGTCCAGCCAAGCAGCGACAACGGAGAGATACTCACCCAAGTCAACACCGGCCGTCGTTCTGTTCGCGGTGGGATCTCCCTCAGGTTCTAAGAAGGAGAGGGAGGATCAAAACGGGAAACAGCTTCCCAGTTCCCTCTGGTTTCGCGTTCTTGTCCTTCAGGTCCCCATCTAACCGGTCTCCAAAATCTCGGAAAAGTCCGAAAACTTGGATAGCGCGATCAGCGACAGCATTCGTCAGGACGCAACACAATCATGAACAAGAACGAAGAGACAGGCCATGCACTGCTGGAGATTCTTAATGAGTACCTCTCTGGTCCGGATCGCAAGGCGACCAGATTGCGAGCAAAGAGCCTGGCCTGCCAGCGCCGGGACCTTGGGAACATACCTTGCATTTTTATCTTTGGATCGAGAGTTTGAATAACTTGTCGGGTAGAGGTGTCGTTTAGACTATTTAAGTGAAGCGATCGGTTTTTACAACTGGGACGTGGCTGGTGCTGGCTGGCGCTGGCCTGCTGGTCGCGGCGGGCGTGCTCAACTTTGCGCAGCGGCTAAGAAACGAAACGCCTCCCTGGGATGGCGTGCGGTGGACCGACACCAGGCAAGGCATCCTTGCTGAAACCGTTGAACCCGGTTCTTCGGGAGCACGCGGGCAAATCCTGCCGGGCGATCGTCTGATCGCGATCAGTTTAGACAACAGGAATTACGAAGAGGTCACCCAGGCCCGGAAGGTTCAGATTTATCTCGACGAGGCTCGGGTGGGCGGCGACCTGCATTATTTGATCGAGCGCCCGTCGTACCCTGAAGAGAGCCGGTTTTACTACGCCGATCTGGATGGACTGGATGCCATCCACAAATGGACGCCCCTGGTTGTTTACATCAATCTCATCGGTCTGGTCTTCCTTTTCGTCGGCTTCTTTGTTCTTTTCAAACAAGGAGGACGAGCGCCTTTCGCTCTACACTTCGCTGCTTTCTGTCTGGCCGCTTTTGTTTTTTGCTTTTACACTCCGGTCGGCACTTATCGCGATCTGGACTTAGCGATCGCGTTTCTAAGAAGCGCCGCGTTGATTCTCTTTCCGCCGCTCTTCCTGCACTTCTGTATTGTCTACCCGCTGCGGCAGCAACTTCTTGAAGAAAGACGATGGCGCGCCGCGTTGCTCTACGCGCCCGCGCTCGCTCTGCTATCGCTTGCAAGTTTTGTCTTCCTGCGCGGCGTGTTGACGCCCATCGTCCCGGCGCTCCGCCATCTTCCCAGCCTCTCGGAATCTTTTGTCGGCATCTTCTACAAGCTGAGTCTCTTCCACTTTGCAGCTGGGTTAGTCGCCAGTCTCTTCTTTTTGGTTCGAACCTGGATCAGGGCCAAGAGCGCGGTTGTTCGACAGCAGATGAAGTGGGTGATTTGGGGCTTAGCGCTCGCGGTCACGCCCTTCACGCTTCTTTATGCCATCGGGTTTTTGCTGGGCGCGCAAACTGATCCCTGGCTGACGGATGCGGCTGTCCTGCCGCTGATTCTAATCCCGCTCGCGTTCGGCTATTCAGTGATTCGCTATCGTCTGATGGACGTCGAACTGGTTGTGCGCCGCGTGTTCGTTTACGTTCTCACGACGCTGGCAATTGCTTTGATGGTTGGCGCTGTTGTTTACCTGGCAGGGCTTTACGCGCTGGGCGGCGATCAAGGCAGCACCTCCGGCGAGATCACTCTGCGAGTAGTAATAGCGATCGGGGCCATGGCGGCGATCGTTATGATTGCGGCGCCGGTGAAAAACTTTTTGCAGGAACAGATCGACCGCTTCTTTTATGGCGAGCGCTACGACTTGCGCAACAGCCTGCTTGATTTCGGCCGCACGCTTTCAGCCACCACGGCGCTTGATCCGCTGCTTGACTCGCTCGTCAGCCGTCTCCAGCAGGTAATGAACGTTGGTCGCATCGCCATCTTCATCGAGGACAAAAACGCGCCCGCGGGTTATCGCGTGGCTCGCGCCGCGGGACTTTCCGCCGAGATGGTTGTGCCGCCTGACTTTCGCGAGATGATCCGCATTCGCTCCGCCGAAACCGGAGTAGTGCGCACTGATGATATGGACCTGATTCCGGAAACAACCGGCTTTGTGCGGCGCGCGCTTCATTATTATGTTCCCTGCGTGGTGCGCGGCCGGATGGTTGCAGTCATTGGACTGGGACGCTCGGCCGATGGCGCGCTGCTCTCCTCGGAAGACGTGGATATCCTGCTGACAGTCTCTGGTTATGTCGCGGTCGCAATCGAAAACAGTCTGCTGTATCAGGAGCAGCAGGAGCGAGCCGCGGAGCTGAAACTGCTTAAGGAGTTTAACGAGTCGATCATCGAGTCGATTAATGTTGGACTGTTGGCCGTCGATCTCGAGGGCTGCGTCACTCGGCTGAATTCGGCGCTCGAGGAAATTCTTGATCTTAGTCGTGCGCAGGCGATCGGGAAACGCGTCGAGGATCTTTTCTCGGAAGATTTTACTGACACGTTGCGCCAGGTGCTCGGCAATGATCGCTGGCGACTCAAGGAAACCCGCAACATCTACAAGATCCATACCGCAACCTTCGCCGGCCGGCCCCTCGTTCTCAACATCGCCATAGCGCCTTTGCAGGACTCGCAGGAACAAACCGGCGCGTTGGTTGTCCTCGAAGATGTAACTTCACGCGTGCACCTTGAAGAGCAGTTGCAGCAACGCGAGAAGCTTTCTTCGATCGGTCTGTTGGCCGCGGGTGTGGCCCACGAAGTGAACACGCCACTCACTGGCGTTTCGTCATACACGCAGATGCTTCTTGGCATGCTCGCGGAAACAGATCCCAAGCATGCGCTCTTGCTCAAGGTCCGGCGCCAGGCCGAGCGGGCCACAAACATCGTCAACAATCTGCTGAACTTTTCGCGCACTGGAGACGCAACTGAGTTTACGGAACTGGACATTAGTCGCGTGCTCGACGACACCCTGCAACTGCTCGAGCCGCAGTTGCGCGGCAACCAGATCGAAATTGTGCGCGGCTACGATCATGATTTGCGACCGGTGTTTGGTAACAGCGGCAAGCTCCAGCAGGTGTTTACAAACCTGTTGCTGAATGCCCGCGATGCGATTCCCGCCGGCGGCTCGATTAAGATTTCCACGATACCTTCAGAAGACCACTCGCTTACGATTGAGGTGTCAGACAGCGGAATTGGCATCGCCCCTGAAAATGTGGCCAAGATCTATGACCCGTTCTACACGACTAAAGGAGTCGGACGCGGAACCGGCCTCGGTCTCGCCCTTTCATATGGCATTGTTCAGGAGCACTCCGGCCACATTAGCGTCGAGAGCACTCCCGGCCACGGCACAATATTTCGCATTACTCTGCCGACAGTTAATGCGCGCGCCCGGTTGCAGACCGTTGCTGACTGACTCGAAGAGGTTTCAGATCTCAAATTTGAGATCCGGAATCGCACAGGTTACCGCAAGAGCACCGCGACCTCGCTTTGCTCTTGCCTTTTTTTTTGCCCTGATCTCACCTAAACTGATTCGCTTCGGAAAACCTGAGGATTACACCATTGGCAGTGAAGACGGAAAGACGCGTGGCTAAAAAGGGCTCAGTACTTATCGTCGACGACGAAGAGATAATGCGGGAGGTGTTGGAGACCCTGCTCTCTTCGGAGGGTTACCGTGTCGACCTGGCAAAGACCGGCGAAGAGGGACTCGAGTCGTACGGTCGCCGCGCTTACGACGTTGTTCTGCTCGACGTCTCCATGCCAGGCATCGGCGGTCTGCGCGCGCTGGAAGAGTTTTTGAAAATGGATTCCGACGCCGTCATTGTGATGATCACGGCGTACGCTACTTTTGACACGGCCATCGCGGCCTGGGAGCACGGCGCGTTTGGCTGCATACGAAAACCCTTTCAAAACGAAGAAATCACCGCCCGGGTGGCGGCAGGGATCAAGCGCCGTCGCAACGAGGAAGAGCGGCGAACGCTGCGGCGCGCTATGAGTCGCGCAGTTGATCGTGGCGCGATGGTCGGCCACTCCGATGTGATGCAGGAGGTTTTTCGCCTGGTCGAACAAGTGGCGCCAGCTCGCTCTACTGTCCTAGTCACCGGTGAAAGCGGAACGGGAAAAGAGTTGATCGCGAAAGCAATTCACGAGGCGAGCCCGCGCGCCGGAAGGCCTTTTGTTACCGTAAACAGTTCCAACATTCCTTCCGAACTCCTCGAATCAGAACTCTTCGGCCACACGCGCGGCGCTTTCACCGGCGCGGTCGCCGCGAAAAAAGGATTATTCGAAGTTGCTGACGGCGGCTCAATCTTTCTCGACGAGATCGGCGACATTCCTCCAGAGACGCAGGTGCGCCTGCTGCGCGTCATACAGGAGCGCGAGTTCACTCCGCTCGGCGACACCACGCCGCGCCGGGTTGACGTGCGCATCATCGCGGCAACCAATATCGAGTTGAAGGAAGCCGTCAAGCAGGGGACGTTTCGTGAAGACCTTTACTACCGGCTGGCGGTTGTCCCCATCGAGCTGCCGCCCTTGCGCGACCGCCGCGAAGACATCCTGCCGCTGGCGCAGCATTTCATCGAGAAGTATAACGAAGAGAACGGTCGCAAAGTGTCCGAGCAGATCGCTCCGGAAGTCCTGGCTTTGCTTGAAGGTTACTCTTGGCCGGGTAATGTTCGTGAACTCGAGAACGCGATTGAACGGGCGGTAGTGATTGCGCCGAGCGATGAAGTGTCGCTGGAGTGTCTGCGCCCTGAAATCAGCGACCCGCAGTCGGTCGCTATTGTTTCCGAAGAAGGCGCCAGCGTCGGGGCGGTGCAAGATCTTGGACGCGGCATAAACTTTTACGATCAAGTGCGCCGCTTTGAAATTGATCTCATTCGCCGCGCGCTGGAACAAACCGGCGGTCATCAATCGCGCGCCGCTCGCTTGCTGGGAATGAACGCAACCACGCTCAACTCAAAGATCAAGACCTATCGGATTAGCCTGCGGTAGAACCTGCTGGCGGGGCGCTGGAGGTGGCGCCCCTCTGCAGCTCAATTTCCGTTGGTGTTTGTGTTGGTACTCGTCGGTTTCTTTGGTGCAGGCCTGCGTTTTGGGGTTTTCAGTTCGACCAGGATAACCTCCATATCGCTGTCGGAGAGGTTTTCCGGAAGGTGCCTGACGGCTGGTGTGAAGAGGGTCTGGCCCGCCTTCATATTCCTCACTTCGGTTTTCCCTCCAGGGTAGGTAAACTTAACGCGACCGTCCGTCTGAAATATCGCTACGGCGTCTGGGTGGCTGTGCATCACTGACTTTTCATGCGGGCCGTACCTTACTCGCAACACCCGGACGCGCGAGTTTTCAGACTCGACTTTATAGTGTTGCGAATCGACTTTTGCCGCATCCTGCGCCAGAGCGGAAGGAACGGCCAGCGCCAAAACAAAAATAGCCAGGAACAATATGCGATGCATAGAAGGGTCCTCCTGTGGTTTGTATCGAAAAATCGGGTGTACGAGCGTGGCGTATTCTTATCGAGGATGAGTGCACAAGTCAATGGTTAGTGTGAATAGATATCACCAGGTTGCCGGTGAATCGAAACGGGCAAAGTTCGCGGCACTAACGGCCGAAGCTGCCGTGTGCACTCGCTGCCCGGCTATGTGTGAGCGCACGGCTGTGCTTAGTGAGCTGAACGGCTCTGTCTCAGCTCGAATAATGTTTATCGGCGAAGCCCCCGGGCGCAAAGGCGCCGACCGGACGCGCGTGCCTTTCTCGGGCGACCAGTCGGGGAAAAACTTCGATCGGTTTCTCGCTTCGATTGGTTTGAGTCGAGCGGACATCTTCATCACCAGCGCCGCGCTTTGTAATCCGCGGAGCGAGTCAGGAGCCAACCGGAAACCAGGCAAGACTGAACTGGCGAACTGTTCAGACTTTCTACGCCGCACGATGGAGATCGTTAACCCGGCGGTTGTCGTAACGCTTGGTTCAGTTGCCCTTGAGGCACTTAAATCGATTAGCCCTCACGATCTGAGTCTCAAGGAATCTGTGAGGCAGGTACACTCCTGGGACGGACGCGTGCTGGTGCCGGTTTATCATCCCAGTCCCCAGGTTCTAGCTTCGCACCGGCGCGAAGCCGAGCAGTTGCG
>JBGQJH010000013.1:0-15255 GCA_041498935.1 Pyrinomonadaceae bacterium
ACCTCATTCGCCCGCGAAGTTGATCTCCGGCTCAAGCTTAGTTTCCGTTTTGATCGAGTTGGAAATTAGACAGTGCTTTTCTGCTTTCTCCAGAATGCGACCTGCGCGTTCAGCATCGCGGGCGTGGCTGATGAGGAGTTTGGGACGCAGTACGACCTCGGTCATGATGAACCCCTGACCATCCACCCTCTCTAACTTTCCTTTCGCATCCGCGCTAAAGCTGACAAATTCCAGCTTTGAGTTTTCAGCAACGGCGAGAAATGTGGTCATGAAACACGAGTTGACCGCCGCTACGAAAAGATGCTCCGGCGTCCACACACCATCGTGCCCTTTGAATTCCGGCGGAGCGTCGACTTGCAGGTTCGGCAGAACAGGTGAGCTCAAGTCGCCGCGACGCTCCCCGGTCCATTCAACTTCAGTTGTGTAGAAATACTTGTTTTCCATGATTGCTCCTTAGACTGATTTCAGTTAGTTCGTCGACCGGCTGAAATTGCGCGGTGAAGTGCCGCAGAAATTTCGGTTGGCTGACGATGCGGTATCCGTTGATTGAAGTGCGGCGCTCGTAAACCTGAAGGATCGCCTCGACCACATAGTCAATGTGACTCTGCGTATAGACGCGATGGGGAATTGCCAGACGCACCAAGTCCATCGCCGACGGCATCTCTTCACCGTTTTCCCCATCCTTCTCGGCGTGCATCACTGAGCCGATCTCACAGGAACGAATGCCGGCCTCGCGGTAAAGCTCAACTGCTAGAGCCTGACCAGGATATTGAAGGGGCGGAATGTGCGGCAACATCGCACGGGCATCTATGTAGATGGCATGGCCGCCGGGCGGTTGCACGATCGGCACGCCTGCGCGCGAGATGTGCTCACCGAGATAGCGAATTGAGGCGAAGCGATACTGTAGATAGTCCTCGTGTAGAACCTCTTCAAGACCAACAGCGATGGCTTCGAGATCACGCCCGGCTAGGCCGCCATAGGTAGGAAACCCTTCAGTCAGGATGAGCAGATCCTTCTCCTGCTGGGCCAACTGATCATCATTAGTGCAAAGGAACCCACCGATGTTCGCCAATCCGTCTTTCTTCGCGGACATCGTGCAGCCATCGGCAAACGAAAACATCTCACGCGCGATCTCCTTCACAGATTTGGCCGCGTAACCTTCCTCGCGCAGCTTGATGAAATAAGCGTTCTCGGCAAAGCGACAGGCGTCGAGATAGAGCGGTAGTCGATAACGGGAACAGATCGCTTTCACTGCGCGGATGTTCGCCATCGAGACCGGTTGCCCGCCGCCGGAATTGTTCGTCACGGTTAGCATGACGAGCGGGATGCTTTCAGGGCCTACGCGCTTGATTAAGTGTTCGAGCGCTTCCGTATCCATGTTGCCTTTAAACGGATGATTGACGGCCGGTTGATAGAATTCCGGAATGGGTAGATCGACAGCTTCAGCGCCAAGGTATTCGATATTGGCGCGCGTCGTATCGAAGTTTGTGTTATTCGGAACTATGCTCCCTTTCTTGCACATGACCGAGAAAAGAATGCGCTCGGCGGCGCGTCCCTGATGCATCGGAATCACTTGTTTGAAACCGAAGATGTCGCGCACGACTGCTTCAAAACGATAGAAGCTCTTGCTGCCGGCATAGGACTCGTCGCCCCGCATCAAGGCGGACCACTGCCCTGCGCTCATCGCCGCCGTGCCGCTGTCGGTGAGCAAATCAATGATGACGTTTTCCGCCTTGAGCAGGAACAGGTTATACGCGGCGTCTTTAAGATAACCTTCGCGCTCGTCGCTTGTTGTCATCTTGATGGGTTCGACTACCTTGACTCTAAAAGGTTCAATAATAGTTTTCATGATTCATCAGTTTCCTGGACAGGTTTCTTCCGCATTTCTCTGAAGTAACCTCAGGCGACCAGGCGATGGCTTGCTGCGATCTGGGCGTCCAGCACTTTGCGTATTAGCTGACATGCTTGCTTCACTTCCGGCATCGCCAGAGAGCAATAAACCTGTTTGCCTTCGCGACGGGTGGACAAGACCCCCACCGATTTCAGAACAGCCATGTGTTGGGAAATGCTCGTCTTCGAAATGCCTAACGCTTCCTGCAAATCGGCAACTCTGCGTTCACCCTGGCCCAGAAGGTCAAGAATCTGAAGACGTCCGGGATGAGCAAACGCTTTGCAGATGCGCGCCTGCCGCTCGAATATCTCTGTGTCCCTCTTTCTTGCTATTTTGCTGGCTGGCATACTTTTGATTGTGGAACAAAGCTTCGCTCTAGACTTAGCACTCGATCTTGCTCGGCTAGGGAACGCATCCTTGTGTCGCAAACCACGGGCCGCTGCATTAGCAATAACTCCTTCGTTAACGCGGGACTACGCTGATCATGTGTAGGTGACTAGCAAAGAGCCAACGATCGCTGCATTTGTGTTTCTTGAGCAGACCTAGAATCTTAGTTGGCGTACCCCCGCCGAAGCCGTTGCCCCTGCGTAAAACTTCGCAGCCTTGCGTTCACAGTTGCGTAATTTCGCAACTGTTGGACTCTGCAATGCTCAAACTGCCGAGCTTAATCGTTCGATCGCGCTGGAATGACTCTTGCTATTTAGCGTTGCCTGGAAAGGAGAGTTCTCATGACGGTCGAACGAATATTTGAGAGCCCAAAGGCTTACTCTCCGCGATGTTGATACAATCCCAGCGCCAGATCTGATCTCGACGAGACCGATGGGCACGCGTACGCTGCCTCAATGAACGAAACGGATCCGCAATTGGTAAGAGCCACAATTAACAATCAGCTCCACGAGTTTGAAGGAGATCTCTCCATTCTGGAAGCGTCTCGCGCCCTCGGTGTCGATATCCCGACCCTTTGTCATGACGAGCGACTAAAGCCGATTGGTAGTTGTCGCATGTGTCTCGTAAAAGTCGAGGGAAAGCCACATCCCATGACAGCCTGCAACACGTCTCTCGCCGATGGCATGGTGATCTCGACTCATACTCCCGCGCTGGAGAATGAGCGGCGTATGTTGCTAAAGATGTTGGCCCAGGATCATCCCGGCGAAGGTATAAGGGAAGCTCCTGGGAAACCGTTTTACCGTTACGCGCTGCAATACGGCTTGACCGAAAGCGACTTCAACGGATCACACCAAACGCATCTCCTCGACGACTCCCATCCCTATATCCACGTCGACATGTCGCAGTGCATTGTCTGTTATCGGTGCGTGCGCATCTGCGACGAGGTGCAGGGCCAGTTTGTTTGGCAGGTGCTCGATAGAGGACACGAAACACGAATAGTTCCTGATTCAGGGACCACGCTGCGGGAAAGTTCCTGCGTTAGCTGTGGAGCCTGTGTGGATACCTGCCCAAGTGGGGCCCTGGAAGACAAGTCCTTGCTCGCGCATAAGAAGCCGACAAACTGGATTAGAACCACGTGTCCATATTGCGGCACTGGTTGCGAAATGAGCGTGGGCACAAGCCAAAAACAGATCGTATCCATAAAACCTCTACTTGAAGCTCCGGTGAGTCAGGGGCATCTATGCGTTAAAGGGCGCTATGCCTTCAACTTTGTCCATGCTGCCGATCGAATCACAGAGCCGATGATTCGTAGAGACGGTGATTGGCAGCGCGTAACATGGGACGAAGCAATCTCTTTTACGGAAAATGAACTAGAGCGCATTCTGGAAGAACACGGACCGGACAGCATCGGCATCCTTGGATCGGCACGAGGAACGAACGAGGAGAACTATCTCGCACAGAAATTCGCGCGCGTAGTGATTGGCACAAACAACGTCGATTGCTGTGCGCGAGTCTGCCATACGCCCACGGCCGCGGCGATGAAGCTAATGATCGGTACGGGCGCAGCGACCAATTCCTATAGCGATATTGAGAAGGCTCAAACAATCCTCATCTGTGGCGCCAATGCCACTGAGAACCATCCAATAGTAGGCGCGCGGATCAAGCAAGCAGCATTGCGTGGCGCAAATTTGATTGTCATCGACCCGCGACGGATCGAGCTTGCCCAATATGCGACGATTCACTTGCAGCCGCGACCGGGCACGAACATTCCGCTGCTGAATGCTTTAGCTCACACCATCGTAGAAGAGCGATTGTTCGACCATCAATTTGCGAATGAACGCGTGGCCGAGTGGGATGAGTTCTGCGACTTCATCAAGCAGTTTTCTCCCGAAGCGGTCGAGGCTATTTGCGGAATCAAAGCAGATCTCGTCCGCCAAGCGGCCCGACTTTACTCCATCAGTAAACCTTCAATGTGTTTCCACGGTCTGGGGGTGACCGAACACACCCAAGGCACTGAAGGAGTTATGTGTTTGGTCAATCTCGCGCTACTCACCGGCAACATCGGCAAGTCCGGCACGGGCATCAATCCCCTCCGCGGCCAGAACAACGTTCAGGGAGCGGCCCATATGGGCTGCGATCCGGGCATTCTCACGGGCAGTGTTGCTTTGAAGGACGCGCGGCCGTTATTCGAGAGCGTTTGGCACGCATCAGTTCCGCATGAGCATGGTCTGAACATGCTCGAAATGATGGATGCCGCTGAGGCAGGCAAATTGAAAGCATTGTGGGCCATTGGTTATGACGTTGCGTTGACCAACGCCAATACAATTGCAACAGAGCGGGCGTTGCGTACTCTTGATTTAGTTATCGTCCAGGACTTGTTTCTCAACGAGACGGCTCGGCAGTTTGGTTCTGTCTTCCTGCCTGCGGCTTCGTCGTTTGAGAGGGACGGTACATTTATGAATGCCGAACGCCGCATTCAGCGGATCCACAAGGCAATCGAGCCGGTCGGTCAGTCGAAGCCTGATTGGGAGATCATTTGCGCGCTCGCTAAGGCGATGGGTAAAGGTGATTTCTTCGCCCACGATTCCGCTGAAGAGATTTGGGATGAAATTCGTGCCGTTTGGCCCGCGGGCGGTGGGATCACTTATCAGCGACTGGATGATGGTGGCTTGCAGTGGCCGTGTCCCGACGTAAATCATCCGGGAACGGAAGTCTTGCACGCCGAGAGTTTTCCTATTGGCAAAAAGGCGGCGCTCCGCCGTATTCCATATCGGGCAACCAAAGAAGTCACGACTGAAGAATTTCCTTTTCTGCTGATTACCGGAAGGACTCTCTACCAATTCAATGCCGGCACGATGACGATGCGAACTGCCAATGCTGAGCTTAGGGCTACGGACTTGCTCGATATTTCTGCGGACAATGCAGATCGACTCCAACTTCACAATGGCGACCGTGTGAGAGTCCACAGTCGTTACGGCAAGGTGGTGCTTCCGATTCGAATTACGTCGTCAGTAAAGCCAGGAGAGTTGTTCGCGACCTTTCACACTGCGGAAGTATTCCTCAATCGTTTGACAGGTCCTCATCGAGACCGGTACGTAAAGACTCCCGAGTACAAGATCACTGCCGTGCAAATTGAAAAGGAATAAGTGTTGGCTGGCCGTTTAAAGCGATTGAAAAAACCCGCCTGCTGATCTTCTGCGTTATGAGTGGCTTGTCAACCAGTATTTATCGTGAACTCGTTTGGCCCAACTCCAGAACCGCCCCTGCCTGACGATTGCCGGCTCGTTATCCCACAAGCCCTTATGAAGATAGATCGTATCTCCACCGCCTTCATCAATCACCAGCATCATCTCATGATTATAGGGCGACACAGGGTCGAGGCCCGCAATCTCTAGCGCAACATTCGCAGCGACCACTTCTGCCTGATGCACGGCCATATGCCCCATTTTCGGGCCACTAAAATTCACACAATCGCCGACCGCATACATTCTCTCGACACCCTGTACGCGCATGGCCCAATCGACACCGATGTAACCTTCGTCGTCGGTAATGCCCAGTCCGATTACCGCTCCCGGTCCGCAGAACGGCGGTAACAGCATTAGCAAGCCGTAGTTGATCGCGTGCCCATTACTGGTCAATACCGCTCCAGGCGTTACTGTTTCAATAGGAAAGTCGGGGAGGTATTCAACATCATGCTCGTCGAGCGCAGTACGCAGGGCGCGCGCGACATCGCCGTCGCCAAATTGAAGACCAGGCGGATCCGGACTGACGATTGTTATTCTCACGCGCTCCCGTTCGCCACGTTCTTTGAACAAACGTGATAAGGCAAAGGCTGTTTCGTAAACGGGAACTGGCAACCGCGCTCCCGAACATTGGCCGACAATCGCTCGGCCCTCATGAAACTCCCCTAACGCCTCGCCAAACTTAAGCGCGCCTTCCACAGTTAACAAGTGGTGCGAGTGCTCAAAGAAACCGGTAATCCGCTCAGTTGCGAGGCGGCGACCGAGGGCAAGGATCAGATAATCGTAGGGCAACTCTCCGTCGACCTCACCGTGGGCGAGAACTATCCGGCGCGATTCGGGTTTGATTCGAGCTACTTCGGCCTGGATAAATCGAACGCGCCGATCGAGCATTGCCTCGCGCAGGTCGAACGAAATATCGTCGGGCTCACACTTGCCAAATGCGAGTCGAACAAGTTCCGGGTAGAAGATGAACTGCGGACTGCGAGACACCAGTGTAATCTGGTGTTCTTCTGGTATCTGCCTGGCAAGCGACTCGGCAGCTACTACGCCACCAAAGCCTCCACCCAAGATTAGAATATTTGCCATGGCGTCTGCCGGTTTCGTCCTTTGCAGCTTCGAGTAGGAGGGTTGCCCGTCCTCGTTTGACCTTCAGCCAGGTTCATAAGAGTTTTTCCTGCGGCTGACGCGACTTCTCCCAGGGGTTTGGGAAATAGGGATCTGCTGAGTGGTCATGCTGGTCCAGTGTGAGCAATCTCTGCACGCTTGGCAAATCACAAGCCTGAAATTCGGCAAGACTGCCGGTGAAGTCGAGCTTTCCAGACTCAAGCACCATAATCCTGGTTCTTGGCAGCTTGTCAGATGGTGCTTCGTTGATCACTATTCCGTTTCTTCCGGTTTCCAGCGCAAGGTAGTTACTCAAATAGGGAAGCTCGTAAGCCTTTTTCGTAACATAGATTGATGAGATCTTGTTGATGTCCCGAGCTCTTATGATCAAATCGAGAATCTGTAGGGCCACGATTGGGTCAAGACTCATTGTAGGTTCATCAAACAACATGATCGCGGGCCACCCAATCAACGCGCGGGCAATCTCAAGACGACGTTTCATACCGCCGGATAGGTGTTCAGGCAACTTCTCTTCTTCGCCGTCTAGACCAACGAAGTGGAGGACCTCAGTTACTGCCTTCTCAATGTTCTGTTCTGTCCAACCGTGTTCTTCAAGGCGGTATGCCGCATTCTCATAGACCGAGAGCCCGGTAAACAGTGAGTCCTCCTGAAAAACCATGCCCATCAGGCCGCCACGGATTGCCAACAACTCCGATTCATCAAGCGTTTCGATTTCGCGGTCGCCAATAAAGATCCGTCCCGAGTCAGGTTTTATCAGGCCCATAGCAAGCCGGAGAAGCACAGACTTGCCTGAGCCCGACTCACCGGTTAGGAAGATCATCTCGCCCTGGTGGAGCTGAAAGGTGATGTCGATAAGAGCAGGCTTATCATCAAAGGCGATGGAGACATTGCGGAATTCAAGCACAGGTTGCAAGCGAGATGACGATTGAGAAGTCATTGTTCTTTTATCCTTAACTTTTTTTGCGATATTTGGTTTCGACAGCTTCCGAGGCGTTGTCATGTCAACCACTCCGTTAGATCGGGGTAGCTTCAAGTTATGGCTAACGTTCGGAGACGTACCCCGCGCGATTCGACCCTCAGTTCGAACTCTTTCGAACGACTTCCACGGAGCAGTGTGCGCGGGCCGCAACCGCCGCTGAAATACTCCCAAGAACAAATCTTTCGAAGCGATTGCTGAATCCGGCAGAACCAACGAAGATGCAGTCTGCGCCCCATTCTTCCGCCGCATGAGGCAATTCCTTCTTGGGATCGCCCTGCCTGATTTCAGTCGTGATTTTGAGTTCAGTCTCGCTCAATATTGCCGCAGATTGAGCCAACATCTTTTCAGCCCAGGCCCGATCTTCTGCATTGGATTCTTCAACAGTTTCTGCCAATGGAGGAATAAAATCGCCGACGATACTAGGCACTAGCGGATCATCAACAACGATCAACTTAACCTCGCTATTGAATGGCCACGTGCGAGCCGCCACGGCGCGCACGGCCTCTTCGCTTCCAGGCGAGCCATCGACGCCCACGATGATTCGCACAGGCGAGTCTTGCTCCTCCACGCGCCCGCGCGCGATGCGAACGGAACAGCGTGCTTCGGTCAGAACCCGCTGCGAGACACTGCCGAGCACAAAGCGGCCAAGTGCAGTGCGTCCGTGTGAGCCAACTACGACCAGATCGGGTTTCCATTGATCCGCCCGAAACACTACCTCCCATGCCGGCGAACCGCATGAAGCATCAGCAGACACTTTCCATCCGGGAAAGTTCGCCTTCACACGATCGCTCGCGTGTTCAGCCAGCGCGAGCGCCTCCTTCATCGCGGCGCAGCCCTTTGAGTAGACCCGCTTAAAGTCGGCAGGGACCTTGACCTCTTTCGCCCGTTCGACGATCTCGTAACTCGAAGGTGGCGGAGGTGGCAACCAGACCTCAGCCACGGAAATGATCTGTGCTTCCGCTTCAGGCGGCAGCCCGGCACGTTGCAAATCATCGAGAGCAGCGTCGGCACAATCCGAGCCGTCATACGCTATTAAGATTTTCATGTTCTTTGACCCGAATCCCAGGGCTTCGTTTTGCCCCGCCTTTGTCTTTGTCCGGCCACCTGCCGAGCGCGGTTCTTAATTTGCTTCTCACCGAGATGGTGAAGGGGCAATAGGTGTACCGAAAACTACGAAGCAGTTTCCCAATAAAAGGGTCGGTTCCTTTCCTTGCAAGAAGGCTACTGCGGAGGTTCGCGCATTTTGTGGGTATGTTTTCGCAGTCTTGAAAAGTCTGACTTCGAACTAATGGTCAACCCTGAAGACATCCAGCAGTTTTGGAGTCTGTCTGCCTACGGACTCTAGTGGAATCACAATGGATATCCCGGCATATCGGTTGCAGAAGAAGAGTTAGCTTTGAAGTGTCTTGGAAGGTAAGAAAAGCAATGAAAGCCATCAATCGCATGACCTGCCTAATGGTCTTAGTCCTGACCTCGCTGGTTTCAGCATACGGACAATCTTCGCCGGATTCACCGCAGGAAGAACCAGTGTTTGTCAGTACGAACCTTGTTACCGTGAACGTTATCGTTACCGACAGCAAAGGCAGGTACGTAAAGGGACTCAAGTCGGAACAGTTTTCAATCTATGACGAAAACGCAAGGCAGAAGATCGCGCATTTCTCCGTCGGGGCGGCTGCCGTGTCGATCGGGATCGTTTGCGAGATTCATACCACAACTCCAGACCGTCTGGCTGCGCTGTTAGCAGCACTGAAACAGTTTGTCGCAACGCTTGCTGAACGCGACAACTTCTTCTTCACGGCTTACAGCGCCGACGGCAGCGTAACGACTGAATTCATCCCTTCTGTTAGTCAGGTCATAGAGCATCTGTCGATCGTTAAGCCGGGCGGTCCATCGGCGCTCTACGATGTTATCTATTCCGCAGCTGGCCGGCTCCGTCGATCAAGTAATCTGAAGAGGGCGCTACTGGTTATCTCTGATGGACAGGACGACCATAGCAAGCATTCCTACAACGAGTTGCGCAATCGCCTGCGAGAGTTTGATGCGCAGATCTATACGATAGGAATCGCTGAGCCGGCGATGGATCAGTTTGCCGGATATCGTCGTTGGGTGTTTGAAGATTTTACCAGACAAACTGGGCGTCGGTCGTTCTTGCTAAACTCTGAAGCCGCTATGGGACGCGCTGGGCTCGGCGAGATGGCCCGGGTCAGCGGCGGAACAACATACACTCCCGAAAGTGAAAGCGAGCCTGAGCTCACAGGGATTTGTACGCAAATAGCTCGGGAGTTGAGAGAGCAATACACTCTAGGCTTTTATCCAAGCGATTTGCTGACTCGAAAATGGCACCGTCTCAAAGTGCGCATCGACCCTCCGGAGAGTTCGTCAGCCCTCTCACTTTCTTACCGCAAGGGTTATCAGCTCGGGAGCAACAGAAGTTTGTGAACCGTCAAACAAGGCGCGGCAACTGACCGCCGGAGATATGAGGGCGTCGGACTGGACAATCCATTGAAAACTAAAGCCTGTGAGTAGCGATATGACGAGTCTGAACACGCCAGCTAAAGAAAACTACGGACCGGGTGGTGATGATCTATTACGACGGCGCAGCAAGCGCCTCGTTCGGTGGCAGTTGTCAAGTAGTCGAGAGGTAAACGCCCCGGGCGATTTCAGCTATTAGCCCCAACCCGCTACAAATAATCAGCTTCTGTCCCAACCAGAGTGTGGCGAATTTCGTCAGCGCGCGAAGAACTAGCGACTCACTTCCCGCGGCGCATATCATCGAGCATCTGCTGAATTCGTTGTTTCAGCTTCGTCGTCAATTCTTCGTAAGCGATCTCTTCATCGGTCACGCTGGAAACGATCTTTCCAGCGTCAATGGGTTCGCCGAAACTTATCTTTACCTTGGCCAGGCGAACGCGCCAGGACTTGCGCGGCCAGATGCGATAAGCCCCGTCTAAAGCAACTGGCACGATGGGTACATTCAGTTCTGTCGCCAGAATCGCCGCCCCCTTCTTGAACTCGTGAAGTTGCCCATCAAAGGACCGTTGGCCCTCGGGGTAAATATTCAGAATCTTCCCGGCGTGTAGCCCCGCGGCGCCTGCGCGCATTGCGCGCAACAGTTGCATGTCCGGATCGATGGGCACGATGTTAATCAGACGTGCGAGTTGGGCCATGGCAGCGTTGCTAAAGTACATGCTGGCGCCAACATGAAAAATGTTTTGGAGCACACGGCGTGGATAGACCGAGCAGACAAGGAACGGATCTACGTAGCTCTGATGGTTCGGACAGATTAAGTACGGCGGTTCGAGCTGCGTCAGGACTTCCGTGCCCTTCACTTCCAGACGAAACAAAACACGCGCTGAAAGATAGATGACTCGCAGCGCAATACACGCAAACAGTGCCAACCACGGTTTGGGCCTGAGAAGCTGCTCCACCTCCGGCAATTGCTCAGATGTTCTCACCAATACATCACGCCACTGGAATTCCAGGCTGGCCCGGCCTAATGCTCGTGACCCACCGATGATCTTTGTGTTCGCTAAATTAACCAGCTCGCCTACTGTCTGAGCGAGGGATACTTCTTCCGACTTGAGTTCGATGCCCAGGCTCTGCTCGACACTGGCAAAGCATTCCGCGCGCGCAAGCGAGTCAAGTCCCAGATCAATTTCAAAGTTCATCTGCGGATGAATTACGCCGATCTCGCGAACGTGCTGTTTTATGGCCGCGACCACGGCGCGCCCTGCTGGAGAATCCATTAATTCCCGATCTGTTTCGCTGCTCACAATGGCCCTGGACTCTCGTCCCTTGCCTGTTCGCTCCCTTAGCGCTTCAAGTTGAGTTCGCAGCTCGAACCGTCGTATTTTGCGTGTAGTCGTGCGCGGTAAGGGCTCAGCACGTAGAACAAAATCATGTACGCGCTGGTATTCGGGCAATTCCCGGCCGAGATTCTCCAACTCCCAAACAACCCACTCGCGCGCATTTCCGATGTGTTGAGCTCTGAGGTAATCGAAATTTGGCACGACGACGCCACAGAGTTTTTCCGCCCCTTTGAACTGACTGGATTCGTCCTTTATGCCGAGCACGCAGACCTCACTTACAAACGGCGAATGTTCGTAATGTGCTTCCACATCTTCCGGGAAGACGTTCTTGCCGGACGGTAGTTTGATCACGTCCTTCTTTCGCCCGACGATATAGAGATGTCCCTGTCGATCAAACCTCCCCAGGTCGCCGGAACGAAACCATCCGTCGCTGGTGAATGCTTCGCGATTAGCTTCAGGGTCCTGGTAGTAGCCCGACATCACCACCGGCCCGCGAATCAAAACTTCGCCGATTTCTTCTTCATTGGGTTCATCGATCCTCACCTCGACACCATTCAGCGGCGTGCCTACCGAACCGATTTTGTTGTCCTCAAAGCGTGTAACCGTCGCGGCGCCGCTGGTCTCTGTCAGGCCATAGCCCTGCAAGATCGTAAAGCCTAAGCGATGAAAGTCCCTGGCGACGTTCTCGTCAAAGCTGGCTCCTCCCGAAATTGCAAGCCTTAGTTTCCCGCCAAAGGAACGGTGAATGGGCCTGAAAAACAACCGACCCGCATTCAACCCAAGCCAATCACGCAACATTCCGTTGAGAGCAAGCATGACTCGAAACAGAATTCTGACTGGGGCCGGTCGGGCGTGCACTGCATCAAATATCTTTTTATGAAACAAGTACCAGAGGCGCGGCACTCCGACTAACGCCGTCGCACCGCTTTCCCTTAATCCTCGTTCAATCCCCGCGCTGCTCAACTCGGCGAGGTAAACGACACGCGCGCCAATGATGGTGGCAAGCCATAGATTTACGATTTGTGAGTAGGCATGAAATAGCGGCAGCAGACTGAGAATCACCTCCCGGTCGCTGATACGCATCACCTCTTGAACCTTGGTGCTCTCGGCATAGATATTTCCGTGCGTGAGCGGCACGGCCTTTGGCGCTCCGGTGGTACCTGAGGTGTATATCAGAACCGCCAGGTCTTCTGGCTTAGCAGGTGGCGGAGTGTCATTGAATTCCTTCGGTGTCGGGGTCGCTGCCCAATCTTCAAAACCAGCCAAGCCGTTCGGTTCTGTTAGTGGTTGCAGGGCCAATGCGGGAATGTTGCGGCCTATTTGCTCGCAGGCTGTGCGAAACTTACCTACTGAAGTTGGAGAAACAAATGCGAGCTTCGCTTCAGAGCTCTTAAGAAAGGCAGCGAGCGCTTGCGTTGTAGCCGTCGGATCCAGCGGTGTAACCACCGCCCCTCGATAAATAATGCCGAGGTAGGCGATGGCCCAATTGGGATGGTTCTCCCCGATAAGAGCCACCCGGTCGCCGAAGGTAATTCCCTCCTCAATAAGCCGATACGCAAGGCTGCGTACCTTCGCCAGCATTGAACCGAAGGTGATCGTCTCCTGACCCTCAGGTTCGATCACCATCATCGCTACCTTGTCAGGGCGAACTTCGGCCGCCGCGACAAATCGCTGACAGAACGTCTCTGGTTGCGCCAGTGTTTCCAAGAGTCTATTCAATCAGAATCAAGAGGTACTCGCTTGATTAATCACGCCGCCGCTCGCAAATCCCTCAGTACTGCTCCATCGTGTGATAGAGGGCGTGCGGATCTAGTCACCCAAGCCTCCGGCATAGCTCTACCCGAACAGCATTAGTTGCTAGTCAGCGCCTACCTGGACCGCAAAATGCTCCAGGCTAAATAAAGTCCCAACAACAACGCGCACCCGAATCCGAAGGCAAATGCGGCCCAAGCCCATCGCTCCAAACCTGGTGGGTGATAGACCGACAGGAGAACCGCCAAGCCGTTTATAAACGCGGCGGCAATAACTCCCAACACGATTCGGTTGGCGATGCTGTCAACTCGGTTCAGAACCGGATCAAATCCTTCCGGCCGCATACCCACTTGCAGACTGCCATTCTCAGCGGCATTCACGATTCTGCGCAGTTGCTGAGGCATCTCTGCGCCCAACCGTGCCAAATCCAAACTTGCACGGCCGAGACTGCGCGCCAATCTCATTGGCGAGTACTTACGCATTACAAGTCGATCAGCGTAGGGCTCCAGCGCCGACGTCAAGTGAAACTCAGGATCGAGATTCACACCCAGGCCCTCAACCATGATGACTGTCTTGAGTAACAGCGCCAGGTTTGAGGGCAGATGCAAGTGGTGCCTGCGCATAACTGCGAAGACGTCGTTGAGCACAGCAGATATTCGTAGTTCGTTTAATGGAAGGCCCCAATAGGTCGTCAATAAGTGCTGAATGTCCCGGCGAAGCAAATCACGATCGATTCGTTTCTTAGTTACGCCTAAGTCAAGAAAAACATCAACAAGGCGATCAGCATCTTGATGGTTAATACAGATGAGCAGATCTGCGAGATGCTCCTGCGTCCGCTCGTCCAGGATGCCCACCATGCCGAAATCAATCAGGCCGATGGTTCCGTCCGGTTCGATGAAGAAGTTTCCCGGATGAGGATCGGCGTGAAAAAAACCGTTTTCGCAAACCATTTGCATCACGACGTCTGCAGCAAACTTAGCCAGCGCCGGTCGATCGATACCTTCTTTATCCAAACTCGCGAGATCGTTAATCTTCGTGCCTCGGACTCGCTCAAGGGTGAGTACGCGTGAGGTAGTGGTCTGCCAATACACCCGAGGAATATGAATTCTGTCCTCACTCGCGAAGTTTATCGCAAAACGCTCAACGTTGTGGCCTTCGCGAATGTAGTCAAGTTCCGCACGAAGCGTCTCGGAAAACTCTTCCACTATGCCAGCAAGGTCATATCGATCAGCAAACTCCAAATGACGACCTGCCGCAGCGGCGAGTTCCTTAAGAATTTCCAGATCCTCATGTACCTGCTCGACCACTCCAGGGCGACGAATCTTGACCACTACCTCAGTTCCGTCCGGCAGCGTGGCCGCATGAGCTTGCCCGATCGAGGCGGCTGCCAAAGGCTCTGGATCGAAATGTAGAAAGATAGCATCGATAGGTTTCCCCAATTCCGCGACCAGGGTATCTCGCACAGCTTCAAATGGCACAGAAGGCGCTGAATCCTGCAGCTTAGTTAATTCGGCGAGATAGTCCGGAGGTAAGAGGTCGGCACGGGTTGAGAGGATCTGCCCCAGTTTGATGAACGTAGTGCCCAGTTCTTCAAGTGCACAACGAAGGTGCTCTGGCTGCGTAAGCGGCCCACCGTGTCCGTTATTATGGACTTTGCGGATACTCACACGTTCGAAGTTCTCAAGCAAACAATCCCACCCGTGACCAATTAGCACGCCAGCAATTTCTCGCGAGCGTTTGAGATGTAGGTCCCTTTGTAGGCTAATTATGTTCACCTGAGCTTTTGACAGTTAGTGCCCGGTTGCGGGCTGGCGTCGCCGCACGGCTGAAATAGCAGCAGGTGACGAAGTATCCACACGCAGCCAATTCCAGATTGCGGCCAGGACCCAGCCACTTAGGTAACCTGTTATCGAAGTGATTACAATTAGTGCAATAGCCATTCCGAAATTGAATGGCCGGATGGTATAGGGCGGCTCGATGAAGTGGAGTCGGAAAATCCAATTCATCAATGATTGAGCCATCCCGCTTAACACGAGCCACGCCCAAACAAAATGCCAGGCTCCGAGAAAG
>JBGQJH010000014.1:0-15196 GCA_041498935.1 Pyrinomonadaceae bacterium
ATTCCCTTTGGTTATTTGATTGTCCGTGCGAGGGAAGGCGCTGATATTAGGCAGACGGGTTCTGGGGGAACTGGTGCTACGAATGTTTCGCGGCGCGCGGGAAAAGCGGCGGGCGGCTTGACTCTGGCACTTGATGCTTTGAAAGGCGCAGCGGCGGTTGCGGTCGCGAAACTGTTTCTGGGTTTGCCGCTTGTCGAAGCCGGCGGACACACAGGTCCGTTCCCGCCAACGTTGGGCGGAAACAATTTTGGCGAACACGTTTTGATTGGACAGGCGGGTTCGCCTGAAGACTTGTACTGGTGGGTGGCCGTGGCGGCGATTGCGGTGATCGTTGGGCACATCTTTCCGGTTTGGCTGCGCTTTCGTGGAGGTAAAGGCGTAGCGACAGGGGTCGGCGTTTTTCTTATGCTGGCGCCGATCACGGTTGCGTTGGCTGCGATTGTCTTTGTTGTGGTAGTGGCGTGGACTCGTTACGTTTCGCTTGGTTCGATCCTGGCGGCGATCACTATTCCGTTGTTTGTGTTATTACAGAATGCGTTTATTCGGCCGGTTGAATCTCTGGCGCCGGTGATGAGCGCTGCCATCGCGGGGGCGGCTTTGATTGCGTTCGCGCATCGAGAAAATATCGGGAGACTGATGGACGGAACCGAGAGCAGATTCAAATAGGTTCCTGGGACTGTAAGCGAAAACTTCAACGCAAAGAACGCAAAGGTCTGCCGCAAAGACCGCCAAGAACCCTTTGCGTCACTTTGCGGGCTCTCTTCGCGCCCTTTGCGGTTAGACTGCTCCCTTTCCGTTTGGCCTGACTCGGTTGAGGCTTGAATCAGCAGTCGTTGACCTATGCGTATTGCCATCATCGGCGCCGGTAGTTGGGGAACAGCGCTCGCGATCATTGCGGCGCGGGCCGGCCACGATGTTCATCTCTGGTCGCGCAACGCGGCGGTGGTTGACTCGATCAATCGCGACCATATCAATCCGGTTTACCTGACTGACGCGCGAATTCCGAACAATGTGCAGGCGACTGGAAAGCTCGCGGAGGTTGTGAATGGAGTGAATCTGCTAATACTTGCCTCTCCTTCTCACGCGACTCGCGAACTGCTCGCGCCGATGGCCTCGGCGCTGCAAGCGGAAATGATCATTGTCAGTGCTACCAAGGGAATTGAAATCGAAACCGGCAAACGAATTTCACAGGTTGTTGCGGAAGTTCTCCCCGCAGCGGCCCGGCCGCGATTTGTTTGTTTATCCGGACCTTCGTTCGCGAAAGAAGTGGTTGAAAATCATCCCACCGCGGTCGTGGCAGCTAGCGAAGAGCGCGATGCAAGCCGCATAGTTCAGTCTGAATTGAGTTTTGACAATCTGCGCATCTACACAAACGATGATGTGATCGGCGCCGAAATCGGTGGTTCGGTAAAGAACGTCATGGCGATTGCCGCCGGAATGGTGGCGGGACTCGGCTTCGGTTCAAACAGCATCGCCGCGCTGATCACACGAGGGCTTGCCGAGATAACTCGGCTTGCCTTACGCGAAGGCGCGAAACCGGAAACGCTGATGGGCCTGGCGGGATTGGGCGACCTGGTATTAACGTGCACGGGAAACCTCTCGCGGAATCGTTTTGTTGGCCAGGAGCTGGGCAAGGGTCGAAGCCTACAAGACATTACTGCCGGCATGAACGAGGTGGCCGAAGGGGTAAAAACCACGCTCGCCGTGAAGCGACTCGCGGACCGCATTGGCGTGGAGATGCCCATCACAAATGAAGTACACGCGGTGCTTTATGAAGGAAAGCCGGTGCGAGCCGCTGCCAACGAACTCATGACTCGGCCTTTGCGAGACGAAAACAACTAGTATCGGCAAACTCAAGCTCGTGGGACAAACATTTATGACCGTCGCCAAGGAAGAAAAGGTGCTCGCTGCAAATCGCTCCGCGTTTCACGAATATCACATTTTGGACAAATACGAGGCTGGCATTGCTTTGACCGGAACGGAAGTGAAGAGCGTGCTGGCAGGCCGTGTTCAACTGAAAGAAGGCTATGTTGCAGTCCGGGACGGCGAAGTGTGGTTGTTTAATGCCCACATTTCGCCGTATTCTCATGGCAATCGCGAAAATCATGAGCCGTTGCGGACGCGCAAGTTGTTATTACACAAGCGGGAGATCGAGCAGCTGGACCAGGCTGCGGTCAAACAGGGGATGACGCTGGTGGCAACGCGTGTCTACTTAAAGAATCGCCGGATCAAAGTTGAGGTTGCGGTGGCTCGCGGAAAGAAGCTGTACGACAAGCGCGAAACGGAGTTGCGGCGCACGGTGGAAAGAGAAACGCGTGCCCAACTCAAGCAGCGCAATAGATGAAGATATATTCAGAAGACTTAATCAGAAGACTTAACAGGAGCAAGCATCACAAATGCAAATTGAAAGCACCAATGGATCCTATCGGGACCTTGACGTTCAGGCGCTCGCTATTGCCGTCTTCAAAGACGAGAAGGCTGACGACGGCTTTCTCAAAGATCTCGATTCAATTACGGGCGGTGTGATTAAGTCAGTAATCGATTCCGAGGAGTTGAAGGGCAAAGAAGCTGAAACCGTCTACCTTCACCTGGTAGGCAATAGTGAGCTCAAGGCGCAGCGAGTATTGTTGGTGGGCGTTGGCGACCGCAGTGAGTACGCACTCGCGCAAGCGTCTCAAATGGCCGGAACCGCTGTGCGGGCGCTGCGTGGCAAGAACGTGAAGTCGATTGCGGTTGTTCCCAGGCTCGAAGGGAATGCGGAAGAGATCGCCGCCGTAGTTGTCGAGGGTTCCTTCATGGCGCTGTTTGATCCGGACAAATACAGAACGAGCGATAAAGAAGAACGGGAAATCGAGAAACTCATCGTTGTAATTGACGGCGCGGACGAAACCGGTCTCAAGCGCGGCATCGAACGCGGCAGAATCGTCGGAGAATCGGTGAACTTCACCCGCGACCTTGCGAACGAGCCGGGCGCCTACATGACTCCGACGAATATGTCGGAACGCGCCCGCGATGTGGCGACTGAGTTTGGCCTGAGTATCGATGTGCTTGACGAAGCCCGGATGGAGCAGGAAGGCATGGGTTCCTTGTTGAGCGTGGCGCGCGGGTCAGATGAGCCCGGCAAGTTGATCATACTGAAGTACACCCCGCCGAATGCAGTCGAAGGCAACGAAGAACTGCTGGCGTTTGTAGGCAAGGGAATAACGTTTGATTCCGGCGGCATCTCACTCAAGCCGGGCGAGAACATGGAGTTGATGAAGTATGACATGACTGGAGGTGCGACCGTTATGGGAGCGATGCGCGCAATCGCTCAGTTGAAGCCGTCCATTCCTGTGCTCGGAGTCATTCCCTGCGCTGAGAATCTCCCATCGGGCAAAGCCACCAAACCCGGGGATGTGGTGCGAGCGATGACTGGCAAAACGATCGAGGTAATCAACACCGACGCCGAAGGCAGGTTGATTCTCGCCGACGCCATTGCTTATGCGAAGAAACTCGGAGCCACGAGAATCATCGACATGGCCACGCTCACCGGCGCCGTCTCGATCGCCCTGGGAGATGTCAACGCCGCCGTCCTCGGCACTGATCAGGAATTGGTCGACGAAATAATCGTGGCGGGAAAAGAGGCCTGCGAAAAGTTTTGGCAGTTGCCACTGGACAAGGAATATTCCATGCAGATCAAGTCGGACATTGCAGACATTAAGAATGTTGGCGGACGAAAAGCTGGGACTATCACTGCGGCGGCATTCCTCAAAGAATTTGCTGATGGGGTTTCCTGGGCCCACCTCGACATTGCTGGAACGGCCTGGGGCGACGAGGCAAAGCCGTATAGATCAAAAGGACCTACCGGCATCGCCGTCCGGACGCTGATCAAGATTGTGGCTCGCGCGCAATTGAAGAATGAGAGCGTTTCATAATCCTAAGATGTAGTCAGATGTGGACATCGACTGTCCTCATTCGTAAACATTGGTGACCTGCGGATCGTTCGAGAAAGCCGATTTTGTTCAGCTTTCTGTTGCTTCTCATGGTGGCCCTAAAGTTGATTAGAGATTGGCAAAAGCCAGAGGAGCGGCAACCCCCACAGAAAAGAAAAGTCCTCGCCCCTCCCTCGACGGCCGCTTCGAGGAAGTATTAGAGAGCAGCTCCTCTGGCCCCCTCACCACCCTTCTACCGGTCAACTCAAAATCTTTTCAGTGGTTGCCACAATTGCCGGTAGCGCAATCAGAAAGTGCTATAATTTTGGTGCCTTGCCCAGGGGTCGATGACCGCACTCCCATCATTTTGCTTCCTAAGGAGTCGCAGACGCGCGGTGACTAACTACTACAAAGTTCTCGGAATCAGGCGATCTGCCTCAAGGTCTGAAGTCAAATCGGCTTACAGAAAGCTTGCGAGGTTGCGTCACCCTGACGTAAACGGCGGTTCGGAGAAAGCCGCCCGCGAATTCGCACTTCTCTCAAAAGCTTATCGAGTATTGATGGATCCTCAGGAACGCGCGTACTACGATCAGCAACTGACCGCGCAGTCTGAGAGCGGATATTCCATTCTGCATTCGAACAATCCCCACGCCCAGAGAGCTCGAAACCTCGCGGTGCAGGCCCGCTGGGATAGAGTTGTCGACCAGGTGCTTGAGAGGGACCGGCAAGAAAGCCGAGAGCGGCAGCGCGCTGTCTTTACCACTGTCTCGCTGTTTCTCTCCACTTTTTTTGTTGCGATGCTCAAGCCTCATCTATGGGAGACGTTTGACTACGCCGGGCGGGCGATTGTACTTACTCTTTTTGTGATTGGCGTTTGGCATCTCGCGACGCGATTACGCGAATACTTCGCGCATTACACTTATCGTCCGAAGTCGATTCAGGATTCCATCATGCGAGAGGATGAGAAACCTGAACAACCGTTTACTCGATTCTCCGCTTACACGTTTCTGTTAGTGGGATACGCGCTGAGCGCTGGTGTGGGACTAATGATCGGTTGGCATGCGCAAGGGTTCATGAGCGGGTTAACGATGCTGCTCCCCCGCGACGTAGTTCACACAAACATGCTTTTTTTCCCATCCACGTTGTTGTTGATTCCCGACTTGGTAGTTTACCCTCCTATCGCCGTCCTGATTGTGGATTCTATGCAAGCCCTAACTTCGAGGATGGACTAGGCGCGAACCACCGCTGGGTGCTCGATTTGTAGATAAGAATGCAGAATCACGGAAAACACTGGAGACCACTCGGGGTTGCGACAGTAGTCCTGGGAGTTGTTCTGTCAATAGCAGCGGCTGACGGATTCGCTGCGGCGATTATCAAGCAGGACCAACCAGCGGCGGGATCCTTGACGCCGCTTCAGTTGGAGATTGAAAAGCAGCGGCTGCGATTGGGCTCGGCGGAGATCGAAGAACGCCGGGAAGCTGTAACGCGGCTGGGCTCGATGCATCATCCAAAGGCCTCGCAAGCTGCGCTTTCCGCATTGAATGATCCAGCGCCAATCGTCAGGGCAACGGCGGCAGCATCGATTCTCTCCTTGCCGGCAGAGGAAAGCGCGGCAAATCTGCTCCCGCTGTTGGGTGATAAAGACGAGTTTGTTCGCCAGCAAGTTGCCTATGCTCTTGGCCAAACCCGCAGTCATGCAACCGTCGCTGCGCTCATCGAGCGACTTAGCGATAAGAAGGATTCAGTGCGAGGCGCCGCAGCGGTCGCGCTCGGTCAAGTCGGCGATGCAACTGCCGTGGCTTCTTTAGCCGCGATCTTGAATCCGCAAGCTGGATTGACGCCGGCCAAAAAGAAACAAGAGCGTAAAGGAGAACAGAACCCGTTTGTGATGAGAGCTGCTGCACACTCCCTGGGGCAGATTGGCAGCCGCGAAGCATTGCCGGCACTAATCGTCGTACTACAGGACGAGAAGTCCGAAGCTGATGTCAGAAGAGAAGCTGCTTTCGCGCTCGGGGCGATTGGCGACGCCGCAGCGATTCCGGCCCTGCGCGAAGCACTGACGGCGAACGATCCATATCTGTCTGGCGCGGCTTACGAGGCTATACGCAAGATTTCGCGTTCACGAATCACCGGCGGTATTTGAACAGACCGCCCCAGACCTGAAGAAAGTCAAAAGCGCCGAACACTTTGGAGTGAACGGCGCTTTCGCTATATCAGATTAAGGAAGTTTAGTTTTCTGTCTTTTCTCCCCGACTCTGGCTCTTCTTGGCCGCCTTTGTTGCCTGCGGAATCGGAAGACCGACGCCGCCCGAGAGAGATTCCACGGCTTCCGGCTCATCCTTCGGCGCCGGCAGGTCGTGAATCAGCGCACCACCCGAGCTCTTCGAGAAGATAAGTCTGTGCGTGTACTCGTCCAGGTCAACATGAACGAGATCGCCGAGGCCAATCTGTCCGGTCGCAACCAGATTTGAAAGCGGATAGACCAGGAAACGCTCAACCGAACGCTTCAGATGCCGGGCTCCGTATTTAAAGTCGAGGCCTTCCTTCAGCAGCGTGTCCTTGGCAGTGCCGGAACATTGGAAAACGAACTTTGTTCCGGCTGACTGCATGATTCGATCCTGCACGGCCGCCAGTTCCAGTTCAAGAATCTGGCGCAGGTGATGTTCTTTCAACGATCGGAAAACGACGACCTTGTCGATGCGATTCATGAATTCAGGTGAAAACTTGCGCCGGGCCGATTCGACTGCCGTTCGGTAGATCTTTTGATCAACTTCAGTGTCGTTCGGGTTCTTGGCAGCCTTACCTGAATGAAAACCAATGCCCCCGGAAATCAGTTCTGACATCTCTCTGGCGCCGAGGTTTGACGTCAGTACAATCATGCAGCGCGAGAAATCCACACGCCGGTTATCACCGAGAGTCAGGGTTGCTTTGTCCAGAATTCCCAGCAGCAACTGCCATAGGCTGTCCGACGCCTTCTCGATCTCGTCAAACAGAATGAGCGAAAGCTTCAGCTCGTCCGTATGCATGCGGTCGAGATTCTCCTGGGTCAACATCGGAGAGGTCTCGCGGTGGCCGAGATATCCTGGAGGCGAGCCGATCAATTTCGCAATTTCATGCGAATGCTGGAATTCCGCGCAGTCAATTTTTACGATCGCATTGGCGTCCCCGTACAAGACTTCAGCCGCGGCTTCAATAACGCGAGTTTTTCCCGAGCCGGTCGGACCCAGGAAGAGCATCGTGCCAATCGGCCGGTTGGGTGGGTTCATGCCGGCGAGAAATATCTGGTAAAGGCCGCTCATGCGTCGCACTGCGCGCTCTTGTCCGACGATGCGGGCTGACAGCCGCTCCTCGAAGTCTTGGGCGCGCGGACTTTTCTGATCAGGATCGAGGAATACCGTGGCCATGGTTTCGTTTAGTTTGCTTATCTCCATTTCAGAAATCATCTCGTCCTCCTTGCATGCGCGAGAGCTACTCAACTTTCCCTGAGGCCCTCTTTTTTGCCTGGCCACTATTGGCCGTCATTCACTAATGCAAGGGGCGAGCCGCTAGCCATATATTGATGCGCCAGTCCCGATCTTCGTTCGCTTTTACGAAAGACGCCGGACAATCACGAAATGTTGTCCGATGCTATATATACGACACGAACAGAAATGTCATCACAAAATATTGCGAGAGTGTGAAATGAGAGTTGTGTCTTGAAGGCTTGCCGGCAGGCCGGCGCTGACAATTCGTGTCAGAACGCGGCTGCCAATAAATGGTTTCGCCTGCGGTGGAAGGAGGTGTGAGGAGTTTTCAGCCTGCACCTTTTAATGCAGATATCCACCAAAAGGTCTCACCGGCCGACCCAACTCGTTATTCTCGGAGCGAGGGGCGAAACGCCGTAACCAGGTTCGCAACTCAGTCGTAGTACTCGAGGCCCAAGTGCGTAATCAAGTCCTCGCCGCGAAGATAACGCAAGGTGTTCTTGAGTTTCATCAATTGGATAAACACGTCATGCTCGGGATAGAGGCCCGGGGCAGTCTGAGGCGATTTGAAATAGAAGGAGAGCCACTCCTGGATACCCTTCATACCGGCCCGTTGGGCCAAATCCAGAAACAGCGTGAGGTCGAGCACGATTGGCGCGGCAAGGATTGAATCACGGCAGAGAAAATCGATCTTGATCTGCATGGGATAGCCCAGCCAACCGAAGATGTCGATGTTGTCCCAGCCCTCTTTGTTGTCGCCACGCGGCGGGTAGTAGTTAATCCGAACTACGTGCGAGAAGTCTTTGTAGAGATCAGGGTAAACCTCAGGCTGAAGAATATATTCGAGCACCGACAGCTTCGACTCCTCCTTCGTCTTGAAGGATTCCGGGTCGTCGAGGACCTCGCCATCGCGATTCCCCAGAATGTTGGTTGAGTACCAGCCGTGTAATCCGAGCATCCTCGCTTTTAAACCGGGAGCGATGATGGTCTTCATTAGAGTTTGGCCGGTCTTGAAGTCTTTTCCGCAAATGGCCAGGTGGTTTTGCTCGGCCAGCATCCTGAGAGCTGGAATGTCGACTGTCAGGTTTGGAGCGCCGTTGGCAAAAGGGATACCCGACTTCAGCGCCGCGTACGCATAGACCATCGAGGGCGCGATCGATCTGTGGTTCTCGCGCATGGCCTTCTCAAAAGATTCGAGAGTTTTATGAACAGGATGCTGCTTGAGAAAGATTTCGGTCGAGGCTGCCCAAATCATAACCACGCGCGAACATCGGCTTTTCCGCTTCCATTCCGCTATCTCGTCGATGAGCTGCTGGGCCAACTTGAACTTATTGGCGCCCGTTTTGACATTAGTTCCACTCAGGCGTTTTACGTAGTTTTGATCGAACACCGCCTTCATGGGCTTAATCTTCTGGAGGCGGGATTTCAGTTGCTTCAGAAGATCCTTGTCAAGCACGCCGGCGTGCATGGCGGCTTCGTAAGCTGAGTCTTCAAAAATGTCCCACGCGCCGAACACCAGGTCTTCCAGCTTCGCAAGCGGCACGAAATCCTTAATAAGGGGCACGCGATTCTCAGTTCGTTTGCCGAGGCGAATCGTGCCCATCTGCGTCAAGCTCCCAACCGGCTGCCCAATTCCTTTCTTTACAGCTTCAACACCCGCGATGAAAGTGGTGCTAACTGCGCCGAGACCAACCAGCAGCACTCCCAGTCTGCCTTTCGGTTCGATAACATCGGCGCCTTGTCTAACTGGCATTTATCTTTTCTCCTATCCAACGAGTTGTGCTGCGAATGATACAGATGCGCGTCGTCGCTGTCATCTGGAGCCATTTGAGGAAGTTCAGAGTTCAACCCGAGGAACGCCGCAGCCCGCGTGGCGGTAGCCTCTAGTTTGCCGATTCGCGACGCAAGCTAAAGCTGGAGCTCTAAACTGGCTGAGGTACGGTGGCGCAACATCAAGGCGGGATCGTTCGCGATCAGGGCTTTAATACCCAGCGAGCGAGCACGTCGAATCCATTCAGGGTCATCAACTACCCAGACTACAATCTCCAGACGCTCGCGTTTGGCTTTCTCGATTACGCGCGGGCCGGCCAGTGTGTAATGAAGCGCGATCTCATCAGCTCCAACACCGAGAGCGATATCGACCATCTTAAGCCTGCGGAGAGTTGAGATCGGCTGGGATAGTCTTGGTTCGAAGAGTGCTGCGGTACGAATCCCCGCATCAATTCTTTTGACTTCGGCGATGGCAGCCAGATCAAAACTTTCAACTACTACTCGATCCGCCAGCCGAGATTCGCGAGACAGTCGGACCACCTCGGCCGCTAACGCCGCGCCCTCTCCCGCACAACATTTCATCTCGAGGTAAAGTGCGCCGCTGATTCCACTGAAAAGCTCAAACACTTGAACAAGCGTCGGCAGCTTTTCGCCACCGAACGACTCGGTTGGTGTTTGCGTGGGCTCGGCAAACCAACGCCCAACATCGATTTTCTGCAACTCCGCGGCGGTTAGCTCGGCGACGTTTCGGTCGATAAGTCCCGTTCGCTTCAGTGTCGCGTCGTGGATTACCACGGGCACCTGATCGCGCGAGAGCCTGACGTCAAACTCGATTCCGTCCGCGCCGTCGCGGATCGCGCGGGAAAATGCAGCCAATGTATTTTCCGGCGCCACCGCCGAGGCTCCGCGGTGGCCCAGGATTAACGGATTTGCTGTCATGATCTGTTATGAGCAGAGGAGTGCCCTGATTTTCCATTCATCATTTCTCATTTCTCATTGGCCATTTCTTCTACATGGAGTGTAACAAGTCCTACCCACCGAGAATTTCCGATTGGAATGACAAATGAGAAATGTCTAATGGAAAATCTTTCTATTTACTGGCTAGAGATTCCGCGGGCGCTGGATTCTGAATTACTTTTCGCAGCGTGATATCGAAGGTGCCGTATTCGGTTTTGATGCGAGCGCTTACGGGAATACGCCGGCTATCGTTTGTCAACCAAATCGAAAAGTGTCCTTCGCCCGCCACCATCCCGTTGGGGCCGTAAACATCCGGGTCTACCCGCAAGGCCTCGACACGACCGAGCACAGTCTTCATTCGCTTCTTTTCCATCACGTGCACGGGAACCTGATACACACGCCCCGAGTCGCTAACCGTTACTTCGAAAGTCTTGCCAATTTCGAGTGGCTGAGTTCTCAGGTAGTAAATTGCCGACAACACATCCTGCACCTGGCCCGTAAAAGGGACGCTGGCCGTTCGAGGCGGACGCGCAGGATCGTTGGGATCGCTCTCGATCCAAAGCACCTTGCCATTGGTGTAGATCGACTCGCTAATGCGCGCGCGTTTTCCCTGCTCGTCTACTCTTTTCGTCTTCTTGAGCGTGAACGGCGAGGGTTCCACGATCGATTCGATCTGTTCCCGGAAACGCAGATTGAAAAGTTTGCTGAAAAAACCCTTGCTGGAAACCTCACCCGTGAATCTTAACAAGTAGGCCGCGCCGCCCTTATCCTGTCCAAATCCATTATCGCCTACTTTCGGCAACGCCGGTTCTCTCCTGGCAGAGAAACGGAAGTCAGCGACGTCCACTTTCCGGAGCAGCGCTCGCGAAAACTCAGCGACGTAGACAAGCCCTTCAGTCGGTTCAAACGGATGCGCGCGAGCGACATCACCGGAAGCAGTAGCAGGGACAGGACCAGGTGCGGTAGCTCGCCTGCCGGCAGGTTTCTGCGCAAAGACAACAGCCACCCCGCTCGACGGTAAGATCTTGGGAGACATAGCGGGGAAGGACACCGCGAACATCGCCGCGAACATCGCCGCGAAGATCAGAATAAGCAGGCGCGCGAAACGTTTTTGAGTTGGCAACTTCATTTCAAGTAATACGCTTTGAAAACCAAAAAACCCCAGGCGATCAAGAGACCCAACGCAGCTCTGTACTCGCGATATCTCATGTAAAGGCCGCGGTCGAATCCTATCCTGGTCCGTCCGCTCCGAAAAGGCGTCAACCGTGGCAAAAAAAGCGGCACCGCCGCGGCGTACGCTTGAAAACTTTCGCCAAAGAGCTGCGCCAACGTAGCCGATTCGACGCGCATCACCGGCAAATAGATGCCAAGAAAGAGCGCGGCAAAGAGGATTCCCAACCACCACCTGCCTGAGCCGAGGGTGAATCCGAGGCCCAGGATAAAGCTGCCGAGATACAGAGGATTGCGGGTGTAGGCATAAGGACCCGAGACGGCCAGGGTATCGTTCTTTCTGATGTGACCGGAAGCCCAGGCGCGCAACAAAACTCCGACGAAAGAGACCACGGCCCCGGCAGCGAGCGTGGCCGGACGTGGTCGCGCAAACAAAACAAAGAACGCCGCGCACGCAAAACCAAGCGGCACGCGCCAGCGTTGTATCCAGGTTCCACCTCTACGCACTGTTGACTTGACTCCGTAGTAAGACAGACATTCGTGTCTGTCGGATTGAGTCGTGATTATGAAGCGACTCTAAGATTTTTCATTTTTCATTTTTCATTTGGGACTGCGTAAGCTATTGAAACGTGAAATGGCAAATGAAAAATGGAAAATGAGAAATGGAAAATCCGTCTTCGCCGTCCGTGGACAAATGACTTCCCAGGCGCCACGGCTAAACGATGACAGGCAGGAATGCCTGTCCTACTTTCAATCTCTCACTCACCGCCTGGAACACTCGCTCAACTTCGATGTCCATACAGATCCATTTCGAGCAGGCGCGGCGGTGACAGTCAGTACGACAATCAATGTCAACACGCTCAACGCAGATGTCAGCCGCGCGCAAACTTCCATTGCGCCACCATTCCGTGGGACCAAACAGGCCAACGATAGGGGCGCCCGCGGCGATAGCCAGATGCGTCGGGCCGGTGTCTCCGCCAACATAGACTTGCGCGCGTTTGGCCAGTTCGTAAAAACCCTTTAATGAAACGTTCACCGCGCGGGCCTTTCCCGATTGACTTGATTGCAAGACCGTCTCGGCCAACTCAGCTTCGCCCGGCCCATGTGTAACCAGCGAGTGCAAACCATAATGCGACCAAAGTTCATCGGCCAACCGGCCAAAGCGCTCGGCGCTCCAGAGTTTTGTTGGCCAACCCCCACCGGGGTTGAGTATGGCGAAGTCGCTTCCCGCAGTGACGACGTTCAAAGCCTCGGCCTGGTGAGCGGAGTTTGTGGCGATAGGAAACTCGAGGTCGGCGGGGTCATCAGAAATCGAAATCCCTAGAGCACCACCGGCCAGAGCTAAGTTTTTTCGGATAACGTGCAAATTTTTGGATATAGCAATCGACTTCGACAGCAGGACGCGGCTGGCAGGCTCGCGCAGCGAGTCACGCGAGAACCCAAAAATACGACGCGCGCCGGAAAGGCGCGCAATTGATGCGGACTTGAGCAGTCCCTGAAAATCTAAAGCTAAATCGAAGGTTGAGGCGCGAAGCTGACGTAACTGCTGGCGCGGTGCCCGCAGCGTCTCCCCAGACACCAACCCGCGCCTCAAGGCCTTCGTGTCGACTTCGATGAGGCGATCCAGAAGCGGGTTGTCTCTTAAAATTTCTGAAGCGCGACGTTCCACGACCCAGGAGATTTCGGCTTGCGGCAGCGCCTGCCGAATCGCTGCCAGCGCCGGCAAGGTGTGCACGATGTCACCGATGCTCCCAAGTTTTACAATCAGAATTCGCATTAATCAGTGAGCAGTGAGCAGTGGGCAGCAAGCAACGAATTGGCCGGAAAACAAATGGTTAACGATTGAGGCGCGCCAATTCCATGGACGCCTCCGTTTTTCTGCACACTGCTCACTGCTTACTGCTCACCTTTCTTAGCAGTTGCGAAGTTGAGTGATCTTTCGGGTCTCCGACAATCCGGACGCTGCCTCCATAAGATCGTACCACATCGCGCTCCGGGACAGTCTCCTCGGTGTAATCGGTGCCCTTCGCGTGCACGCCCGGCCTTATCGCCAGGAGTAATTCGGTCACGGTGGGTTCATCGAAGATGGTTACCAGGTCAACCGCGGCCAACGATGCAACCAGCTCGGCGCGGTCACGTTCGGCCAATATCGGGCGGCCTGCGCCCTTTAGCCTGGCGACTTGCGCGTCTGAATTGATGCCAACTACCAGCAGGTCGCCCAACGCGCGCGCCCCTTCAAGGTAGCGCACGTGGCCGGCGTGCAAGACGTCGAAGCAGCCATTGGCGAGAACAATGCGCGAGCCTTTTGCCTGCTCCTCAGTTGTGCGGGCGACGAGCGCGTCGCGATCGACGATCAGCGAAGTTGCATCCATCTTTTCTGACGGTTTCGTGGTCATCCGGTTAGGCCAATTCGGAATGCAGCACCGAGTTCTCAAGCTCCTCACGGGTGACTGAGGCGGTGCCACGTTTCATAACGACCAGGCCGCCCGCGTAATTCGCTAATCGCGCCGCGTCGGGGAAAGAAGAGTCGGAGGCCAGCGCCAATGTATAAGCAGCCATCACAGTGTCGCCGGCGCCCGTGACATCCACTGGCTCGTGCGCACCGACAGCGTCGAGGCGGACCGCCGCCACGCCATCTTCAAGTAGCATCATTCCATTGCTGCCGCGCGTTACGAGCAAAGCGCGATAGCCCAGGCGATCGCGCAGCTCTTCGCTTGCCGTTTCCAAATCGTCAACGTGCATGAACTGTTTGCCAAGCAGTTGCTCAACCTCATCCTGGTTTGGGGTGGCAGAAGTAAAGCCTGTAAAGTTCGAGAGTTGAAAGCGCGAGTCTGCCATCACGGGAATCTTTCGCGCGACAGCCGCGTCACGAGTGAACAAAGCCATCTCAGCATCGGCAACACCGTAGTTGTAGTCAGAGATGATCACGGCGTCCGCCGCTTGTGCCTGTTCGAGGACACGTTCGCGCAGCCGTGCGCGCAACTCTGGATCGTTTAGAGGTTCGCCTTCATAATCGATCCTAATTACCTGCTGGCGGGTGGAGTGTAACTGCCCGGCGAGTATTCGTACCTTTGTGGTGGTTCGTAGCGCCGGCGACATCAGCACACTGCTGCAGTCGACGCTTGCGGCATTCAGCTTTTCAACCAGAGCGCGTCCCGCTTCGTCTTCGCCAGCAACGCTTATCAGAGACACTCTCGCGCCCAGCGACGCGAGATTCACAGCGCAATTTGCCGCGCCACCGGGCACCGTTTCGGTGTGCTCATGACGCAGAATAAACACCGGCGCTTCACGCGATACGCGGCCGATGGCTCCATAAACAAACTGGTCGGCGACGGAATCCCCAACCACCAGAATTTGCCGCTGCGGAAAACGCCTGATGATATTGATCAGGCGCTCCTGCAACAAGGTTCGCTCAACGGTCAAACGACTCCTCCCGGGGGCGCGGACATCTTGCCCGCACTGGTTTCCGCGTTTTGGTTGACTATAGCTTCCACAGCTTCCAGCAAGTTCTCGGCTACCAAATCCGGTTGCTCAGCCCAGTTCGCGCGCTGATGCTGCCATTCGCCGCGCCCGTAGCCACTCATTACAAACGCCGATTTCACGCCGGCGTTCCTGGCGAGTTCGATATCGCTGTAACGATCCCCCACCATCCAGCTCCCGGCAATGTCGATGTCAAAATCCGTGGCCGCGCGGGAGATCAATCCCGGCTTGGGCTTGCGGCAGTCGCAATCGAAACGGTAGGGCGGCTCGCCCACGGACGGATGATGCGCGCAATAGTAGACGGCATCCAGTTGGGCGCCGTCGCTCTGAAGTTCCTTCGTCATCCGCTCGTGGACAGTTTGAATCATGTCCTCGGAAAAGTATCCGCGCGCGACCCCTGCCTGGTTGGTGATCACGATCGCGAACCAGCCATTTTCGTTCAGA
>JBGQJH010000015.1:0-14835 GCA_041498935.1 Pyrinomonadaceae bacterium
CGCGCCAGCCGTGCATAAGAACGAAGCTTGCGAATGATGCGCGGCAACAAGTCCTTGTTTGCGAGGTTCGGCAGGCCCATCGAAATCGAGTTTACAAAGATCACACGGTTGCCGGCTTTGGCGAAGCGACGCATGAGATGGTACTTCGAGTGGGGATGGTGATACCACCAATCCTCCCCACCAAAACAGATAATCGATTGTCCTTGAATCACTTGGGCTCTGTATAATCCCAGCACCCCAGCGGGGCTGCCCCGCTGGGGACCCCGCACCCCGCGTAATGAAGCAAAACGAGAACAGCGACGGCGCAAACCCGGATCATCCGTATGTTCCGCAACAACCTAAGGTGAACCGTCTCGCTACGCGTCGCCAACTGTTAATTCTTTCTTTGATCTTTGTCACGGCGCTCGGAGTGAGAATGCTAAATTGGCACCGCCATCCCGGCGAAGTTTCCGCGGTGCAAACCAAAGTCGTACTCAACTACAAACATCAGGCACGCTTAATTCAGGCGAATGGTCTTGCTTCGCTTTACGACGCCTCGTCAGCAACTAACAATCCTGACTTGCTTGGACACCCGCTTGGTTATCCAATTCTGCTCTCATTGATTTACCGTGTCGCTCCCGAGTCTGACACAGCCACGCAGCTCTTGCAGATGATGCTTGATTCGCTCGCGGGGTTGATCATTTGCCTGATCGCCTTCGAACTCTTCCCTGCTGCTGTCGGCATTATCGCCGGATTGATGGCGGCGTTCGCTCCCCAGTTTAGCTGGAATTCGATTTTGCTGCTGCCTGACTCGCTCGCGGCGCTGCCGATCCTGCTGGCGGTGCTGCTCATTACTCGAACCCGGCGGTCATCCCAGCGACCCGATCACACTCGCCTGCTCTTGAGCCTGGCGGCAGGCGCACTCATTGGCCTCTCCTGCTGGCTCAGAGCCAACACCCTTTTGCTCGCGCCGTTCATGGTCCTGTTGTTTCCAATCATCTACAAACGCGGCCAACGATTGCGTCCGGCGCTAATGTTGGTTTGCGGGGCTTGTCTAATAATTAGCCCGCTCACGATTCGCAATGCCGTAGTCTTTGGCGAGCTTATTCCCGTGTCGCTGGGAGCGGGGCAAACGCTCATCGAAGGCATTGCAGATTACAACACCAACGGGAGTCTTGGCTTGCCTCAGACGGACATGGAACTCATTCGCACCGAAGCTCAAACATACAACCGGCCGGATTATGCCAGCTCACTCTTCACTCCCGACGGCGTGGCGCGTGATCGTGCGCGACTGGCCCGCGGCTTTGCCGTCATTCGTGCGCATCCCATCTGGTTCTTCGGAGTTATGGTGCGCAGAGCGGGATCAATGTTGCGGCTGGAGCGCACGCCGCTCCGGCTCACCGCGGCAGATTCCACAAGTTGGCAGCGTTTATTTCAGTGGCCGTTGGGCGCTGTGCAAAAGCTTTTCATCACGGCGATCTTCCTGCCCCTAATCCTGATCGGCGCCGCCATTCTCCTCTACCAGCGCCAGTTTCAAAGTCTGGCGATCTTGCTCGTCGTCCCTTTTTATTACTTCTCGACGCAGTCAGCCTTGCATACTGAATATCGCTACGTGCTGGTCATCCATTATTTTCTTTTCGTGCTGGCCGCTGTTGGTTTTTACACAATTGGTTGCAAGCTTGGTGCACAAATTGTCACGAGAAAATACTAACGCCCCTAAGAACTCATAACTTCGCTTTAAAGTCCCCAGGGCTCGGACCTGCGGCTTTGCCGCCGCACAGCGTGGTAAGGCTCTGCCTTACTGGGATCCAGCTTTGAAAAGCTCTGGAGGCTGGGCCTCAATCGCTAGGCGTAGCCTCGCGAAGATTAATTAATACTCCTCCGCGGTAAGGCGGAGCCTTACTGCACTCTGCGGCGGCGAAGCCGCAGACGGTCTCTAGACGAGTTTCATAATTCTCATCCAACGTTCGAGATTCTCTTCCGCCTCGCGCTGAAACACTCCTGCCCATTGTTCCACCTCGTTTGCGGATGAATCAAACAGGGCTTCGCGTAGATGTGCGACCAGCACGCCCTCGTCGCCGAAGTCGTACAGGAGCATTCCCCGGCTCTCCTCGCCCATCGCCGCGATGACCGGGATCCCGCACCAGATCGCCTCGATGCGCGACAGCCCATAACCCTCGTGCTTGAACCCCCGGACGAAAACATCACTCCGCCTAAAAATCTGGAGCACCTGCGGATGCGGAATCTTTTCCAACACGGTAATCCAGTCGCGCCCCTGCAACACTTCGGCTCGGTAGTCGTCGTCGCGCACGAATGCACCATCAATCAGGATGAGCCCGACGTTTTCCCCGGTCTCGCGCCGAATCCTCTCGACCGCATCAGCCGCGTGGGCGAAACCGTAACTCGGAATGAACACGCCCGTCGAGACCACACGCCTGTCGTATTGCGCGAGGACGGCTTCTATCTCGCTCGACAATCCGGCCCCAAGTTCACTGTCAGGTATCGGGAGCAGGGCGTTAACTGTACTGACGTTTTGCCGCACGCCGATCCCGTTCCTCAAAAATTCGTTTATGCCCTCGTTGACCACCACGAACTCGTCAACCAAATTAACGGACAGCCTGAAGAGCATTTTCCTCAGGAGGCCGAAGCCCGAGTACCTCGAAGGGAGAGAGCCGTCGTGCACGACTTTGACCCACTCGAAACGCAGCACGAGTTTCAAGAGCGCCCACAGCGGAACCATGAAAGGATTCGGATACTCGATAAGAAAATAGAACGAGTCAACGATTCTGGCCTTGAATCCTGCCTTTAGCAGAAGCGGAATAAGTCCGAGCCGCCTGTAATCTATCGGGCTCACGTTCGGACTCCGCGGCAAATTCTCTCCCGCCGCCCACAGTTCGGCGCCCCTGCCTTTCGTGAATTCAAAGAGGGCACTGGTGAAAATCGCCACCCCACCGTAGGGCGGTGGATACGGCCCAAGCAAGACAACCTTGCGGCTCATCGTGTGCGCCTACTCTTCCTTTAGTTTAAACTCCGTCGAACAGTGCCTGCCGCCGGATGACTGCACCTGTATAATATCGCCTGCAATCCGGAATCCGACGCGCCTATTTTTGGGGAATTCGGCGCAGCAATTTGTTGCCGGCGGAAGGGACCCCGATTAGTGGAGCGGGAAAAATCTCCTGAACAGTTAAGCGCAGCACACTGTGAGGGCACGCGCGTGTCCGTCGTGGTGCCGTCGTACAACCACGCGCCTTTCGTCGAGCTGACGCTGCGCTCGATCTTCAGGCAAACTTTTGCGCCCGCGGAGTTGCTCGTCATCGATGACGGTTCGACCGATAGTTCACCGAAAATCATCGAACCAGTGTTGCACGACTGCCCGTTTCCATGCGAGCTCGTTGCCAGGCAAAATCACGGCCTCTCCGCAACTTTGAACGAAGGATTTGAACGCACCCGAGGAAAGTATTTCGCTTATCTCGGTTCGGACGACTTGTGGCTGCCCGATTTCTTGAGAGCGCGAGTTAGTCTACTCGAATCACAACCCGATGCCGTCCTCGCTTACGGGCATGCTTATTTTGTCGACGAACAAGGTCGCATAGTCGATTGCACCGCTGACTGGGCCCGTTATGCTGATGGCGACGTGCGCGAGATGCTCCTCGAAACAACCGCGCCGATGAGTCCGACGGTGTTGTATCGCCGCGACACTCTCGAGCAGCAACGATGGAAGGAACAGTCTAAATTGGAAGACTACGATTTGTATCTACGGCTGAGCGTGGAGGGCGAGTTCGCATTCGATCCGCAAGTCCTGTCAGCCTGGCGCCGGCATAGTTCGAATGTCAGTTGGGATCAAACCCTCATGCTTGAAGAGCAGTTGAAGGCCCAGCGTGAGGCGGCATTAGGATTTGGTCTCACTGACGCGCAGCTTGCAGAGTTACAAAGGGCGACGAGATTCAGTCGCGCGGAAGACTTCTTGAGAGTAGGACAAAAGTCGCCGGCGCTGAGTCTGATGCTGCACAACTTGGGCGGTGCTAACTCGCCACGCGCCGTGGCGCGAATGCTGCTGCGAATGTTGATTCCGAATCCGATCATGCGCTGGCGTGATCGCGTACGGCAGCGCCAAGCTTTTGAGCGATACGGATCCATTGATGTTTGAGGCTGAAAAACAACGACCCGGGCGGTTTAGAGGCGGGCGTTGCCCGCCGGTCCGACGTTGAGACGGCGGGCAATGCCCGCCTCTAAACAATCACGATCCCAAGCGGCAGTTTGCGAGTGTTAGTCCTCAGCCACGAAACCAAAAACATCCTGGTGATTGTCCCAGCCGCGTTCTTTGAAGTAGACCTCGCGCAAGCCTCCCAGCTCGCGAACGCGCGCGCGAATCCATTCCGGTGAGGTCAGTGATACCCCCCAGTTTTTCTCTCCAGCGTAATCCTCAAAGCCGCAACCAGTCTGCGGGTAGTCCCGACCAATCCGGTCGATCTGTTCCTCGGCCAGTCCGTAGTCAAATTCTCGTTTCGGTATTCTGCGACAGACGAAGTCGCCGTGGGTCGTGAAGACTAACAGCCCGCCCGGCGCGAGATGACGACAAAACAATCGGAACAAAGCAACGATGTCGCGTTCGTTCAGGTGCGTTGCGAGGGAGCCGCACCAGATGAGATCAAACTTCTTGCGGAGTGAAACCTCATCGAGATTCACCGAAGAATAAGCGGGCTCGGCGCCAAATGTGCGCACGCAGAATTCCACGGGCCCGCGCTGAATCTCACAAGCCGTGATCTCAGCCCTGGGAAAGCGTTGGACCAGAAACCTCAGTACGCGCCCGCTGCCACAAGGCAAATCGAGGATCGCGCGCAGGTCTATTAACTTTGCTGTCAACGTCGCTCGCTCAAGTGCCTCATCAATACAATGAATCGCCGACAGGCCAACCTTGTAGTAATGTGCGCCATCGCCGTCATACATGCTGTCGTTGAAATAGATCTTCCCGCTAACTTTCTTGAGCAGTTCGCGTTCAGTCTCATTGAGTGATGGATCGGAAAGCAGTCGTTGCTTTTGTAGCAACGGGCGCGGCGGAATGGCTCTCACCCAACGACGCGCAGCGCCGAGATAAGGCCAGAGGAGCCGAGGCACAACTCGCTTGAGTGCTTTGACGTGGTTCATGTTTGAGTTTCAGCTGCTCGTTTTCCTGTTACGCCTTAACGATAAAAACCTGGCCGGGTGAGATACGCATCTCGCTAAACTTCGAAGGGCGGTAGGAGGCGTGCCTCGATCTTCGCGGGTTTTGTTCGCGTGGATCTCTCTTGAGGCTGACGGGCACACGATAACATAAGCCTTGCTTGACGCGACTAATCGTGCTGGCTAGACTGCGCCGTTACTTCCTTTTGCCATAGATGAAGCCAATCATCACAGTCGAGGGCCTCAGCAAGCGCTATCGCATTGGCGCTCTGCGGGGGCACAATAGTTTGCGCGACACAATTGCCGCAAGCGTGCGCGCCCCGCTTCGACGTTTTCGTAACGGACAAGACAGTTCGAAGGAAACGATCTGGGCTTTGCGGGACGTTAGTTTTGCAGTAGCGCCGGGCGAAGTGGTCGGCATTATTGGCCGAAACGGCGCGGGCAAATCAACGCTGCTGAAGATTCTTGCGCGCATTACCAAGCCAACAAAAGGTCATGTGACGTTGCAAGGCCGCGTCGGGAGTTTGCTCGAAGTGGGAACCGGTTTCCACTCGGAGCTCACCGGGCGGGAAAACATTTTCCTCAACGGCGCGATTCTCGGCATGAGCAAACGCGAGATCGAAGCGAAGTTTGATGAGATTGTCGCCTTCGCAGAGACCGAGGCATTTCTTGATACCCCCGTCAAGCGCTATTCATCGGGCATGACCGTGCGCCTCGCTTTCGCCGTCGCCGCACACCTCGAACCTGAAATCTTGATCATCGATGAAGTGTTGGCTGTCGGCGATATCGTTTTTCAGAAGAAGTGTCTTGGCAAGATGAATGAAGTCGCTAAACACGGTCGCACGGTGCTCTTCGTCAGTCACGACTTAAGTGCCATTAACTCGCTTTGCGGGAGAGCTATTCTGCTCCACGAAGGCGCTTTGGTAATGAGCGGGCCAACCCGCGAAGTGTCTGCCCATTATCTGGACACCGCCAACAAACTCTATTCGCCAGTTACCTGGGTCGATTTTCCCCTGGGGAAGAGCGACGAGATTCAGTTGCAGCGCGCCGGCATCAGACAGGGAAACTTGAATACAGGCGCGATCGACTGCCGTGAACCTTTCACGATCCTGTTCGAGTACGAAAATAGAAAGGTACTGCCTGACTCGCGGTTTTTCATTGTGATCAGAAATGCCCGGGGTGACGTAGTCTTTACCACTTCAGATTACGACGTGATTACCGAAGAGGCGTCGAATCGCCGAGCTGGTAAGTTCCAGAGCGAAGTGATCGTGCCGGGGGGACTACTTAAGGCCGGCTCGTATTTTGGAACCATCGGCGCGGACATAAAGAATGAGCGAATTATCTTCGTCGAAAACGATGTCCTGGATTTTGAAGTGTTCGAGTCCGCGGATGACAGTTTAGCCGAAAGACACAAACGCGTCGGCCTCGTTGCTCCACTTCTCAGGTGGCATATCTCCGAGCCAAACTCGAACACGCAAAGTTGAAACACCGTTGCGCCGCCTAGAGAAAACGCTCCAGGACAACTTATCGCTTTCCTCCAAACTGTCTTTGCGAGGACTGTATTCGGCCTCGACGAAAACAGTAAGCAGGCTAGCGAGCTTTCCTGGCCGCGTAGTAAAGCGCGGAGTTAATGCTGCCGCTGCCCCGGTAGCCAGTTCGCAGGCCGTAACCTCCGCCTTGGGAAACCGATGCACCAGAAACCTCAGCACGCGACCGCCGCCACAAGGCAGATCGAGAATGGTCCGCACGTCTTTCAGATTCTCGCATACTTGATCAGTTCCGGAGTCTGCCGGTGAAGCAACGGCTCGCCCAGTTGTGCATCCACAAGCGGAAAACGTAGTCTCAGAGCTCATCAATCGCGGCCTTGAAAAGATTGTCATCAATAGCAGTGACGGGTCTTTCGCCAAGTCGCAGACCAGTCGGGCAGGCGGGACAGCGCAGGTTACAGAACGAAGTAGGTTCGATGTAGGCTTCAATCGGGTAATTGGAAACAGCCTCCCGCTTCAGCTCCATATTGACCTTCAATCTGAAGGCGTTGAAATATGCGCGCATGCTTTTCATTGCCACAACCTACTAAAGTGGAATCTAATTCGATGCATACCCAGGCCTTCCTTGACGACACTGTTTGGGGGTCTTTAGACTGGCCAACTTGACGGGAAGCAACATAAGTATCTTAAAGGTTTCGATTTGCAAGTGAACAAATGCGCGCCTGTGGCAGACCGCGCAGGCGAAAAAAGATCTCGAATGGATTTTGAAACCAGCAAAGGAACAAGCCGCAAGCCTCCCCAAGCCACATCCGCACGAACGGTTCGGCACGTCAACTTAGACATCGGAGAATCTGCTGAAAGACCCACTACCGAAAGGCACGTGCTGATCAAGTCAGAAGAAGCCGGCGTACAGCTCAACGTCAGCGAGTTATGGCACTATCGTGAGCTGCTCTACTTCCTCACCCTTCGAGACATCAAGGTCCGTTACAAGCAGACGCTGATGGGAGTGGCTTGGGTAATCATCCAACCGTTGACGACGGTGTTAATCTTCACGCTTGTCTTCAACCGCTTCGTGCGCCTTGACGCTGGCTCGCTACCTTATCCGCTTTTCGCCTTTTCGGGTTTGTTGCTCTGGCTGTTTTTCGCTAACGCCGTCACAAACAGCACCCATAGCCTTGTGAGCAATGCAAACCTAATTACGAAAGTCTATTTTCCGCGCATGTTCATTCCGGCGGCTTCAGTCGGCGCCGGTCTTGTGGATCTGGGTGTTGCCTTTCTGCTCTTGATAGTGTTGTGCTTTTACTACGGCGTGACGTTGACTCTGAACGTATTGTTGTTGCCGGTTTTCATCCTGATGATGGCGCTGCTCGCGCTTGCGGTGGGCCTGCTCTCAGCGGCTGTCACGGTCAAATACCGCGATCTCCGCCACGCGCTTCCGTTCATCATCCAGCTTTGGATGTTTGCCTCGCCCGTTATTTACCCAACGAGCATCGTTCCGGAAAGGTGGAGGTGGCTAGTCATTATCAACCCGGTCGCCGGGATCATTGAAGGTTTCCGCGCTTCACTAACGGGTCGCCATTTCGATTGGGTTCACGTGTCGATTTCAGCCGTTATCACTTTGGCGGTGCTGGTCGGCTCTGTTTATATCTTCCGGCGCTTTGAGGACACTTTCGCCGACGTGGTTTGAGTTTGCAAATATGAAGCCCGCAATCAAAATCAAACATGTCGGCAAACGCTACCGCATCGGCGGGCTGCATCCGGGCTATATGACGTTCCGGGAAATGCTCGGCGACGTAGTGACAGCACCGTTCAGAAAACTCAGCAGCGGCAACGGTCACCAGACTCTCTGGGCGCTCAGCGATATTAATCTGGAGATCGGACAGGGCGAGCTGGTAGGAATCATTGGCCGCAACGGAGCGGGCAAGTCCACCTTGCTAAAGATTCTTTCGCGCGTGACGAAACCAACGACCGGCGATGTGGAACTCTTTGGACGTATCGGTAGCCTGCTGGAAGTTGGCACCGGATTTCACCCGGACCTCACGGGACGTGAAAACATCTTTCTCAGCGGCGCCATTTTGGGGATGCGCCGCGCCGAGATCAATCGCAAGTTCGATGAGATCGTAGCCTTCTCGGAATTGGAAAAGTTCATTGAAACTTCGGTCAAGTGGTATTCCTCAGGCATGTACGTTCGGCTGGCCTTTTCGGTAGCGGCGCATCTGGAGCCGGAGATCTTGATGATGGACGAGGTGTTGGCAGTGGGCGATGCTGCCTTTCAACAGAAGTGCCTGGACAAGATGCATGAAATTCGCCAGCAGGGCCGCACGATTCTCTTCGTCTCCCACGATATGGCTGCTATCACCAGATTGTGTAAGCGGGTCGTGCTGCTTGAAAACGGCAAAATCACCTTGGACGGCGAGCCGCGCGAGGTTGTGAAGCGCTACCTGAGTTCGAGTTGGAAAACTGGCGCACTGCGAGAGTGGAAGAATCAACAGGATGCTCCCGGCGATCAGGTCGTTCGACTCAGGCGCGTGCGCGTGCGCGCTGAAGACAGCACGACGGTTTCAGTAGTCGATATACATAAGCCGTTTGCTATAGAGCTAACCTATGATGTGTTGGAGGATGGCCATGCGCTCGTGCCCGTAATAGAGTTTTATAACGAAGAAGGCACCGAGCTTTTCAGCACGCATGACACCAGTGCCGAGTGGCGGCAGCGTTCGCGCCCGCGCGCAACCTATAGAAGCACCGTCTGGATTCCCGGCAACCTGCTCGCCGAAGGTAGTTTGGTAGGCCATGTCTCAATCATGTCCCACTTTCCAGCGACCATCCTGCACGCTCACGAACGCAACGCCATAGCCTTCCAGGTTATTGATAGTCCTTCAGACGATTCAGCGCGAGGCGACTACGTTGGGCCCATGCCGGGCGTCGTGCGCCCGTTGCTGCGCTGGACCACCGATTAAGCAATTTTTTAATTCTCCCTTCTGAAAGGCCGAAGTGATGAATTTAAGCCGATACCAGCGGGCCTGGAAGCGTCGCATCTGGATCCCGGTGCGGAGTCGCGTGGCCCCTGAAGTTGTAACCCAGGTTCGGGGTCAGCAGATGCGTGTTAATCTGCGCGACTATCCTATCGGTCAGACGCTCTATTTAGATGGCAATTATGAGCCGGAATTGCAGCGCTTGATGCAGCACGTGAACTTGAGCGGGTCGGTCTGCCTGGACGTAGGTGCTAATATCGGAGTGCACACCTTAACGATGAGCGAATTGGTTGGCGCAGCAGGCCAGGTCTTCGCGTTCGAGCCGGAGACGCACAATTTTCAACTGCTTGAGCAGAACTTACGGCGCAACGGCATTACCAACGTGGTCTTGCAGCAATGCGCCGTCAGCGACCAGGAAGGCGTCTGTCAGATTGGGCTGAGTCCCGTTAATTACGGCGATCATAGAGTCTCAACGGCGGCTCCGGCAAACTGGCGGACGCAGGAAGTACAGATGACTACGATTGATGCCAGTGTAGGACATCTGCCAGATCGCGCGATTCGCTTCATCAAGATTGACGTACAGGGCCACGAGTTGCATGTGCTCGGTGGGATGAAGCAGACGCTGGAGAGAAACCCGGATGCGATCATGGTGATTGAAGTCGCACCGGACTTATTAGCGCACGCGGGCACATCGGCCACAGAACTGATGAGCCTGCTCAAGAAATGGAGCTTTTCCGGTTGGGAATTACTCGAACATAGGATTATTCCCGTCTGCGCTCCATGGGTTTATGATCTAATACGCAATCGGTCATGGGTGAATGTCGTACTTTCACGGAACAGCGATTTGTTGAGAAGGGTGATGAGTAGCTATTGCGATGTCGAACTGCTAACTCCTGAGCCCAAATGAAACTCGGCGCGCATCGTATTGCAGAAAAACTCCGCACTCTGGGCGCCATGCGCGCATGGACGAAGCCAAGACGCGCCGGGCGACGCCGCGGCGCGCTTGCGAAGTGTGCGCGTGCGCACAGAGTCAGGGGAAACCAGCGCGGCTGTTGATATTCGCAACCCTTTTGGCGTTGAGGTAAGTTACGAGGTGCTCGAAAATGGGCGCGCCCTGCTGCCCGTTATCGAGTTGTACAATGAAGAGACCGATGCCAACACCATCTCGTGAACCGAAACCTTTACGATTTCTATCCTATCTGCGTAACGCTCGGAGATAACGATTATGCACATAATCAGCCGAAAAACTTGTCGCGTGTGCGGTTCTGATTCTTTGACACCCGTTATCAATCTGGGAGAACAGTATCTGCAAGGATCTTTTATCAAGGAGGGTAAAGAAGTTCCGCCAATGCGCCGGATTCCTTGTGAACTCGTGCGATGCAATCCGATGATTGATGAAAAGGCTTGCGGGTTGCTGCAAATGAAACACACCGTGCCGCCGCAAATACTCTACGCCGCCTATTGGTATCGCTCGGGAACCAACAACACTATGCGTAATCATCTGCGGCGTCTGGCCGAAGAAACCACGCAGATTCTCGCCAAACAAAATGCAACTGTGCTGGATATAGGCTGCAATGACGGCACGTTGTTGAACTGCTATCCCGCAGGTTTTGTCAAATATGGAGTCGATCCGTCAGACGTAGCGCAGGAGGTGAAGGGCGAAAATATACATGTCGTTCAGGACATCTTCCCGTCACCTCAACTGGCGAATGTGCTTGGCAGACAGAAAGTCGATCTAATTACTTCCATAGCTATGTTCTATGACCTGGAGGACCCTGTAGCCTTTTGCCGCAGCGTAAGCAGTATTCTCTCAGACGACGGCATTTGGGCTTTTGAGATGTCTTACATGCCCGCGATGCTCAAGTTAAATATGTACGACACTATTTGCCATGAGCATTTGGAGTATTACAGCCTGGCAGTAATAGAGAAGGTGTTGGGCCTGGCTGGGCTGCATGTATTCCGCGTTGAGCTTAACGACATAAACGGCGGCAGCATTCGCTGCTTCGCAACTCATACCGACAATACAAAGTACATTGCCACCGCAAACCAGCAGGTCATAAATCAAATTCGCCTGCAGGAGTTCGATTTTGAGCTGGAGACCGACACACCGTATCTCGTCTTCCAAAAGCGGATAGACAAAGAGAAGGAAGCCCTGCGCTCGTTGCTGGTAAAACTTAAGCAGGAAGGCAAACGTATACACGTTTACGGAGCTTCAACCAAGGGCAACACCATTCTTCAATTCTGCGGCATCGACAATGTTTTAATCGAGTGCGCGGCAGAACGAAACCCTGATAAATACGAAGCCCGGACGTTGGGCACAAACATTCCCATTGTCAGCGAAGCTGAGTCGCGCGCGATGATGCCCGACTACTATTTGGTGCTTCCCTGGCACTTCAAAGATGAATTTGTCGAGCGCGAAAAAGCAATGCTGGACAACGGTGTGGGTTTTATCTTTCCGCTCCCGACCATCGAAATTCTGAAGAGATGAAGGCGATAATTTTTGGCGGAAGTGGCCAGGACGGCTTCTATTCGCGACATTTCCTCAGGCGGCGAAATGTTGAAGCTATCTGCATATCTCGTTCAGGCAAAGAATTGCGCGGCGATGTTTCTGATTGGAATTTCACTCAAGAATTGATTCGCGCGCACCGTCCCGCATTCATTTTTCATCTCGCGGCAAATTCCACCACCCGACACGAAGCCTTGTTTGATAATCACTCGGCAATCAGCACCGGCACAATTAACATTCTGGAGGCAACGCGCCGCCACAGGCCGCACAGCAAAGTGTTCTTGTCGGGCATATAGCCCGCCAATTAAAGAGATCGATTTCATCGCGCCGGCTGCTAACCTGGCGGGTCTCTGAAATCGACTCAACGCAGCAAAGCTGAATGATTCTGACGTTCCTCAAAAAAATGCTCCACGATCATCTCTCGCTTTCGGCCAGACTTTTCTTGAAGGAACTGTTGATTGGTTTGCCGCGCAGAATCGTGCGGATCAGCAGGGCGCCGCGTGAAACTGGAGAACGAACAGTTGTCCTCGTTTTCGACGAACGTATACCTACTCCGGATCGCGATGCGGGTAGTTTGAGAATGTTCATAATTCTCAAAACTCTCGCCGCGTGGTGCCAGGTCATTTTAGTCCCGTTCAATAGACCGCCGAGTTCAGACTATGAGCGCGCGCTCTGGCGGGAAGGAATCGAAACCGTTGACGTAACCGATTACCGTCGGCTATTAAAGCAGACAAACGTGAAAGCTGCCATCGTCAGCCGTCCGAGCATGGCGGAAGTTTTCATTCCCCGTATTCGCCGACTTAATCCGAACGCAGGCATTATCTTTGATACGGTCGACATACACTTCGTCAGGCTACAACGCGAGTATGAGGTTTCAAACGATGCTGTGGTTTTTGCCGAAGCAAGACGCTATCGAGAGCTTGAGACGAGGCTTGCCAAAGCCAGCGACATAGTTTGGTGTGCTTCGACCGTAGATAAGGAAGTTATCGAACTCGAAGCAAAAAGCACAGAATTCGTGGTGGTGCCGACGATTCATGAACTCCGGGACCGCGGAAAGCCCTTCGGAGAGCGACAAGATTTGCTCTTCGTCGGCAACCTTGCCCACCGGCCAAACGAAGACGCGGTTCTTTTCTTGATTCAGAGTGTCTATCCGTTGTTAAAAGATCTTCTTCCCCGAGTGCAGTTGGACATTATTGGCGACAATCCATCGCCCGCAATCACCGCATACAATTCGCCTGATATACGCATCCACGGATACATTCCCGACATCGAACCGTACCTTCAGAGCCGCCGGGTTTTCGTCGCGCCGTTGCGATTTGGCGGAGCCGGCACCAAAGGCAAGGTCGGTGAGGCGATGGCCCATGGAATTCCAGTGGTAACCACCGCGATCGGAGCTGAAGGGTTTGGACTAACGCACGAGTTTGACGTGATGATTGCAGACGATCCCGAATCCTTCGCCGCCGCCATACAGCAATTGTATTCTCAGAAAGAGTTGTGGGAACGAGTGGCGCAGAACAGCCGCATGCGGATCGAAAAACATTTCACTCCAGCAGTCATCGCGGAAACGATCAACAATTCGCTGAGAGAGTCGTTCGCCAACCAACCTGCGGGGGCAAGCCCACCTTCCCAACCTTAGAGACTCTCTAAGTTGTTCAGTCGATTTCGGGTCGATGCCCTTCAAGCACAGAATTGCCACTCAACCGCCGTCAGCTCGTGGTCGGGAAGGCGGGCTTGCCCCCGCTGCTTGTAATGCAAACTGTTAGTTTGCGTAGCGTGGCCAACGCTCAACTGAGTGGCGACGAAGCGTTTGCAAACCAACAGTTTGCGTTACGGTTTCATCCAGCGGTCGTACCACAGGCTGACATTGAGCAGCGCCCACAGATGGAAACTCCAGTCACGCGCCCCACGTTGGTGCTCGTCGATGAGCCGAGCGACAAATTGGTAGTCAAACAACTTACGTTCGCGGATTGAAGAATTCATGATCAGCCCGCCCAGCATTTCGCCGCTGGCGCCGCGAAACCATTCGCGTATGGGCGCGCCAAAGCCACGCTTGGGACGATGCAGCAAATCAGACGGCAAAACTTTTTCCAGCGCCCGCTTCAAAATGTGCTTCCCGCTCGCTCCTTTGATCTTCAGATCCACGGGAACACGCATCGCGTATTCAACCAGCTGATGGTCGAGGAAAGGCACGCGCGCTTCAACCGACGTGGCCATTGTCATTTTGTCCACGCGCATCAGCAGCAACTCCGGCAGGCGCAGCTTTAGTTCGAGGTAGGTCATGCGCGCCGCAAAATCCGAATCGGGCCTGGCCTGGGCGATGTGCTCGAGGTGTTTCCGCACCGCGTCGTATGACGATAAGCCATCGGCGCGCGCGCGCATTTCGCTGGACAAGACTCTGCGCTTGAAGTCTTCGTCGAAAACTATTGCGCCGCCCCAGAACAGCGATTCGCCGGCGCCAAGCCGCCGCACCAGCTCGATCGCTGTGCGTTTGCTGAACGAACCCTCCAGCAGCGGCTTGGCCATCGACGTCAATGAGTGGCGCAGTGAAGCTGGGAGTTTTTCCGCATGACGCCAAAACCGCTCGTTGATTGCCAGGTATTTTCTGAACCAATCGTAACCGGCAAATATTTCGTCAGCGCCTTCGCCAACCTGCACGACGATCGTGCCCGTTTCACGCGCCAGCTTTGAGACGTAGTAGAGCGGCACGCAAACCGGATCGGCAAGCGGCTCA
>JBGQJH010000016.1:0-14501 GCA_041498935.1 Pyrinomonadaceae bacterium
GCGGATTCAGGGTCTCACCCGATTAGTGGCCTGCGGCGCGCGGTTCTGGCGCGCGTTTGCCATAAAGCCTGCAGATGAGCAAAACGGTCAGTCCACCGGCTATGTCGATGGCGCTGTCATAAATAGACGGGGTCCGAGATGGCACAAAACTTTGGTGGAATTCATCAAGCAATGCGTAAACCACAACGAGCAGCAATCCTAACTGAAACCAGTGCCGCTGAATCAATGCCTGGGCGGAAGTGATGAAAGCCCGTCTGACGAGAAACGCGAGCACGGCGTACTCAGTGAAATGTCCGGCTTTACGCGTTAGGAAATGTGCTGTTGCCAGTTGGGCTTCGCTGAGATTTGGGAAAAGCCAGAGAAATAAGGGGCGGACAAGTTGAGACGTATTTGCCGCGGAAAACTCGCTCGTCGATGCGAAGAAAATAAACGCCAGCCAAAGCAGCAGTGGGCCATAACGCCAAACTCGTCGCCGTTTGGACGAGCGTGTTCCCGCTCCATTCCAACTGAGAGTTTGCTTAGTCATAGCGCCGAAAGTAACAAAGGGAAGCCGCACCTGCTGCTTCCCCTTACTGATGATGTATTAAAAAGCCGGGGCAGCCCCGCCGGGGTGCTTATTCCGCGGACTATTGCGCCGCCGCGCCTGACACGACCTCAATAATTTCATTCGTGATGGCCGCCTGGCGTACGCGGTTCATGTTGAGAGTCAGCGAATCGATCAGTTCGCGCGCATTCTTGGAAGCCGAATCCATTGCGGTCATTCGCGCGCCTTGTTCGGAAGCTATCGACTCGAGCAAAGCGCGAAAGATCTGTGTTTCGATCAGGCGAGGCAATAGTCGAGCGAAGATCTCGGCTGGAGGTTGTTCGTATATGTAGTCGACCAGAGTCAAAGGCTGATCCGCCGTTGCTGCCCCAGCGGCGGTTGAACCTTCGCGCGAGACCGGCAAAAGCTGCTCTGTTACCACGCGCTGCTGAAGCACGGACTTGAATTCGTTGTAAATGACGAACGCTTTATCAATCTCCTGGTCTTCGCTGAAGCGTTTAATAACATCGCGCGCAACTTCGAGCGCTTCAGAGAATTCCACGCGTCCCTTGCCGGTTAGCCCAATGTATTCGCCGGCCAGGTTAGCTCCTCGGCGGCGAAAGAAATCTCTGCCTTTGCGCCCAACCGCCAAAACTTCTATTAGCTTGTCCGGGTTATCGCGGATGAAAGACTGGGCCGCCTTGATCAGATTTGTATTAAAGGCGCCGCAGAGCCCCTTATCGGCGGTGATGAGTACGAGGAGAAAGCGTTCGTCACCGCGGGCGTCGAGCAACGGATGATGAAAATTTTCGTCTGTCCGATCGGCAAGCCCGCTCAAGACTTCCATCATCTTGTTAGCGAACGGGCGTGCGGTAACGACGCGATCTTGTGCACGCTTCAGCTTCGCAGCCGAGACCATTTTCATGGCCTTAGTGATCTGCTGCGTGTTCTTAACCGACTTGATGCGCCGGCGAATGTCCAGGAGATTAGGCATCTGTGGCGAAAACTATGTTCCGGCGGAAGCTGGCTGCAGCACATCTGCCGGTTTAACCTCGGAACTTGACTCCGCTAAAGAAGCAGTTGCTTTTTCGGCCCACATCTCCTTGAAGTCAGCCAACACTTGCTTAAGATCCGAGATGATCTCCGCAGTTAAACTCTTCTTCTCGCGGATACTTTGCAGCAGCCCGGGATGGGAGTTTTCAACAAACTTCAGCAGCTCGGCCTCAAAGCTGCGAACGTCTTCAACTGCGACGTCGTCAGCGTAGCCATTGCTGGTGGCCCAGATGACGAGGACCTGGTTCTCCACGTTCATCGGTTGGTATTGAGGCTGCTTCAGTATCTCAACCAAACGCTGGCCGCGAGCGAGCTGCGCTTGCGTGGCCTTGTCTAAATCGGATCCAAACTGCGCAAAAGCTTGTAGCTCTCTAAACTGCGCGAGGTCGATGCGCAGCGTTCCTGCCACTTGTTTCATGGCTTTGATTTGCGCGGATCCGCCGACGCGAGAAACGCTGTTACCAACGTTGATAGCCGGACGAATGCCGCTGTTAAAAAGATCTGCCTCAAGGAATATCTGACCGTCCGTAATCGAGATGACGTTTGTCGGAATGTAGGCCGAGATGTCTCCCGCCTGCGTCTCAATAATCGGGAGACTCGTTAAAGACCCACCACCCTTCAAGTCAGACATTTTTGCCGCGCGCTCAAGTAAACGGGAGTGGAGATAGAACACATCTCCCGGATAAGCCTCGCGACCTGGCGGCCGACGAAGCAGAAGTGAAATTTCGCGGTAGGCGGCGGCCTGCTTTGAAAGATCATCGTAGATTGTCAACGCGTGACGGCCGTTATCGCGGAAGTATTCGCCCATCGCGGCGCCGGAGTATGGAGCCAGGAATTGCATAGCAGCTGGATCTGAGGCAGTGGCCTTGACAACAATCGTGTATTCAAGCGCGCCAAAGTCCTCGAGCGTTTTCACTACCTGCGCGACCGTGGAGGCTTTCTGTCCAATTGCGACGTATATGCAAACTACGTCTTTCCCCTTCTGATTTATTATCGTGTCAACAGCAACGGCAGTTTTTCCGGTCTGTCTGTCACCAATAATCAGCTCGCGCTGTCCCCGACCAATAGGCACCATCGCGTCTATCGCCTTGAGTCCCGTTTGCAATGGTTCCTTAACTGGCTGCCGATCGACGACACCAGGTGCGATCCGCTCAATTGCATAATATTCATCCGTAACGATTGGACCGCGATCATCGATGGGGTTTCCCAGGGCGTCAACGACGCGCCCAACCATTGCATCGCCAACGGGAACCTGCATGATTCGCCCCGTTCGCTTAACCAGATCCCCTTCCTTAATCGCCTGATACTCGCCAAAGAGTACGGCCCCAACCTTGTCTTCCTCGAGATTTAAAGCCAGTCCGCGAACGTCGTGAGGAAATTCCAGGAGCTCGCTGGCCATTACCTTTTCGAGTCCATGGATCTCCGCGATGCCGTCACCAACCTTGATGACCGTGCCAACCTCCATGACGGTCACGCCAGCTTCAAAATTCTCAATCTGCTTCCGAATAATTTCGTTGATTTCGTCCGCTCTAATTGGTTCCATCATCTTCCTCTACACCCTAACCCGCGAGTTCCTCACCAAGCCGCCTCAGTTGATCACGTACCGAACCGTCGTAGATAGTAGAACCGATTCGTGTAACGATTCCGCCAAGCAGTGATTCGTCAGTGGTGAAGGTCAAGCGTACCTTCTTCCCGGTCATCTGCGCGAGCTTCGCCTCCAACGACGCTTTTGTACTATCAGCCACGGCTCGGGCCGACATTACCTCCGCATTAACTATGCCGGAGCGTTCGTCCAATACCTGGGCCACCCTAGTGTTAACTCCGGGCAGTTCGGCGAGTCTCTGATTCTTCAGCAATATGCGAAGAAAATTCGCAGTGGTAGGGCGTACTTTCGTGCGAGCAATTAACTCGTCAAGAACCTTTTCCTTTTGCTGATAAGCTATAGTTGGATTGCTGAAAGCCTCAAGCAACAGCGCGTTTCCTGCGACCATTCTTTCCCACGCGGCCAACTCGTCCTGGACCTGCGCCGCTTCGCCGCGCTCAATAATTACATCTGCCAGCGCCGAAGCGTAGCGCCTGGCTACAGTCTGTGAACTCACGCCCGAGTTCCCCCAAGCTCTTGAATATTGACCCCGGTCAGCCGCGCGTCGTCATCGGGTCCTATTTCTCTCTCCAGAATTTCTCCGGCAAGTCGAACGCTTTCCTCGGCGGCGAACCTGCGTAGCTGATGCCGTGCTGCCTTGCCCGCACTCTCTATTTCCCTCGTTGCCTGCGCTCGGATTTTCGCGATCTCTTGTTCAGTGACGGCACTCATTCGTTCCTTCTCAGCATCTGCTTCCGCCCTTGTCCTTTCCTTAACCCTCGCAATCTCCACGTCGACATTCGCGAAGCGCGCCTCCACCTCAGCCAACTTCGCCAGTGCCTGATCCCTCTCTGCCCGCGCTCTCAGTAACTCGCGCTTGATCACCTCACTTCGTGAGCGGAGGGCTTCGCGAACCGGCCTTCCAAAGCGGCGGTGTAGATAAAAGGCAGCCGCAATAAACACCAAGAGGTTGAAAAACTTCCACAACTCTAGACCCGGATAGTTCAACCAGGGCTCTAGCCAATCCGGAATCCAACGTATCAAGAAAAATATGGTGGCGACTCCAGGAAACACAATAAACCCTATGCCCGACTGTTATCTAATGCCAGGTTGTCCAGTTATTGGGCGACGGAGAATTTGGCGGCCAATCGCCAACGCCGCAGTCCCCGCTCCTGCGGCCAATTCCCTCTTTGCTTCCTCCGCCTCAATGCTTAGGCGCTGTTTTTCATCGGAGAGCACTTGGGCAATTTCAGCCTTGACCTCTGCAACCTTTCGCCGTCTTTCCTCGTCGCGCACGGCCCGTTCTCCCTCCATGAGCGTGTATCCCTCCGCCCGTGCGTCCCGCAACCTTCGCTCATACTCACGCAATCTCTCATGGGCGGTCGCCAGTGTAGCCTGCGCCTCACTAAGTCGCCCCTTTGTCCGTTGCTCGCGCTCCTCCAGAATACGATTTATCGGCCTCAACAAAGTTACGTTAAGCACCGCCACCATAACGATGATGAGAACCAGATGTAAGAGCAACGTCCCATCCGGTACCAACTGAATGGGGCTCCCTGCGAAACCTAATAACAGCACCGACAACCCTCCCAACTCCCGACGCCAGCGCAAAAACGTCGGAGTCTAACATCCGCCCAAAAGCCGGTCAAGCTGCCCTGGTTGAACGCCCAATCCCGCTCGCTGTCGGTCAGCCATTCCCAGCCTTAACCCCCACATTAGCCCATATTGAGCATGTCTACCTGTACACTGTACACCGGACCCCGGGCGCGAGCTGTACTCTGTACAGTGGCTATTCGTAATTCTGGCTAAGCAGATTATACAGACGATCCAGGTCGCCTTGGTTGTAGAACTCGAATTCTATCTTTCCAGCCTCACCGCCCATAGCTTGAATTATTCGCACCTGTGTGCCGAAGCGCCGCCGCAGCTTGTTCTCTGCCGCCCGCAGGTTCGCATCTCTTTCCGGTGCCCTCGGCGCTACTTTCATGCGCATACGCCCGGGTTCGCCCAAGAGCCTTACCATTTGCTCTGTCGCTCTAACAGAGAGATCCTTATCGATTATTTTTCGAGCTAGGCGACGCTGAACGTCCACGCCTTCGACGGCTAGGAGGGTTCTGGCATGACCGGTAGATAGTCTGCCCAATTGAACCAGTTCCTGTATATCTGCCGGGAGGCGTAACAGGCGCAAATAGTTCGTTACGTACGACCGATCTCGTCCCACCCGCTCCGCCACCGTCTCTTGGGTAAGCCCTAGCGTCTCTATGAGCTTCTTATACGCGCGTGCCTCCTCGATAGGGTTCAGATCTTCGCGCTGGATATTTTCTATAAGGGCGATCTCCAGAAGCTTTTCATCAGAGACGTCTCGAAGTATCGCGGGTATCTTCGTTAGACCGGCGCGCTGTGCTGCCCGCCAACGCCGCTCTCCCGCAATCAACTCAAACCTGGTCCCCTTTCGTCGTAAGAGGAGTGGCTGGACAACGCCGTTGGTGGTTATTGACCTCGCAAGCTCATCCAACTTGGCATCATCGAAATTGCTACGAGGCTGCAAGGCACTCGGGTCGATCAGCTCGATCGGGACCTCGTTCGTGTCTTCCGTCGCGGTGGCAGTGTCTTCAGCTGAGAGCAGTGCCCCCAACCCCCGACCCAATGCCTTTCGTGTCATGCGCGGTAATCTCCTTAGCTAACTCGACGTACGCTTCTGCCCCTTTGGAATGAGCGTCATATAGAGTTATTGGTTTCCCGTAGCTTGGTGCTTCAGCCAAGCGAACATTTCGAGGAATTGCTGTTTCAAACACCTGTTGGCCATAAAAGTCGCGCAAATCAGACGCTACGGCGGCCGACAGGTTGGTGCGTTCGTCGTACATCGTCAAGAGGAGCCCTTCAATTGTCAGGCCCGGGTTATGCAGGCGGCGAATTCGGGCCAGGGTGTCAAACAATTCCGTTACGCCTTCGAGCGCGTAGTACTCACACTGGATAGGTACCAGAAGCGACTGGGCCGCCGTTAAGGCATTGAGAGTCAACAGACCCAAGGATGGTGGACAGTCTATGATGACGTATTGGTAGCTCTCATTGATTGATTCCAGTGCTTGACGGAGCCTAAATTCACGCTTTTCAATATCGACCAACTCGACCTCCGCGCCGGCCAGATCCTTGTTCGCCGGCAGCACGTTCAGGTAAGGAATTTGGGTTTCCAGGATAGCGCCTTCTACGGGATCTCCCAAGACGACACTATGATAGACGCTCTTCCGAAAGCTTCCTCGTTGGATACCTACGCCTGAAGTCGCGTTCCCCTGCGGATCCGCATCTACGAGCAAGACGGGTATTTCCCAGCCAGCCAAGACCGCGGCGAGATTAACCGCGGTCGTGGTTTTACCCACACCGCCCTTTTGATTTGCTATCGCGATCGTCCTGGCCATCTTAAGTTAGAAGAGGTTGGTCGTTATACCTGGGTCGGCTAACTTAACACATGGGGCGGGAGAGTTTCTACTGAATCGAGAATAAAGCAGGGTTTTATGACGGTTTGATAGGTTTCACGTGTCCCCTGCTCGGCCGAGCTGGTTATTTAAGGGGACACGTGAAACACTGACTCCCCGGTTACGAAGAGAGGCTCGCGGCTACATAGAGCGTAGAAAGTGCTGCAGCGGTAAGGCCCGGTATACTCCGCGCCTGTCCAAGAGTCGCCGGGCGGGCGCGCTCCAAACGCTCCACCATCTCATGTGACAGTCCGTTCACGGTTCGAAAATCCAACCCGGGCGGGATTGGCGTTGCATCATGATGATTAACCCGCCTAATGACGGTTTCCTGGGCCTTGATATAACCCGCATAGAGATTGTCCGCCAAGGCTGCTTCCAGATCGCTTACATTCACCGTCCCACGAGTATCGTGAGGCATAAGCCGCTCAATCATGTCAGTTGTGATTCCGGGACGCTTGGCAAGATCCTCCAAGCTTATTGAATCTCCCAATTCGAATGCCACTGTTTCTGCCACCGCCAAATACGCGGTGTCGCATTTCCTCAGGCGAGTTGTCCGCAAAGCAACCTTCGCTTTCCCGATTCGCTCGCGCCGTTGATGAAACCGGTCCCAGTCGCTATCACCTACCAGCCCCAAGTCCCGCCCATAATGTCGTAGTCTTTCATCGGCGTTATCATGTCTTAGCGCCAGACGGTGTTCAGCCCGGGAAGTAAAGATCCGATACGGCTCATCTACTCCTTGTCTTATCAGGTCGTCCACCAAAACCCCTATGTAGGCCTCTTCCCGCCTGAGCCGAAATTTCTGACGCCGTCTAACCAGAGCCGCCGCGTTAATTCCCGCCAACAGCCCCTGGCACGCCGCTTCTTCATAGCCGGTCGTTCCATTCACCTGACCGGCATGAAATAGCCCAGAAACCCTGCGGCACTGCAGATCTGGACCCAACTCGCGAGGATCAACAAAATCGTACTCAATTGCGTACCCAGGTCGAATGATCTTCGCCTCCTCCAATCCCGGTACCATTCTCAGCAGATCCTGTTGCATCGCCGCCGGCAACGATGTCGAAAACCCGTTGAGATAGACCTCGTTTGTGTCGTGTCCCTCTGGCTCCAAAAAGAGTTGGTGGCGCTCTTTGTCAGCGAATTTAACCACCTTGTCTTCAATTGAAGGACAGTATCGTGGCCCTATACCTTTGATTTGCCCTGAATACAGCGGCGACTCATGCAGGTTTTTACGGATGGCCTCATGGAGCTTGCGCGTTGTGTAGCCAATGTAGCACTTGACCTGTGGCTGCTCTATCCTATCAGTAGAAAAAGAAAACGGCACCGGTCGTTTGTCCGCTTCTTGACTCTGAAACGCATCCCAATCAATCGTTCTTCCGTCCAGCCGCGGCGGCGTCCCTGTCTTTAAGCGGCCCACCGGAAAGCCCAATCTTTTCAGAGATTCCGCTAGTTCAATCGAAGCTGGCTCGCCCGCTCGGCCCGCGCTATACGTTCGTCGACCGGTATGCACTAGCCCGTTCAAGAATGTTCCGGCCGCAATAACCACCGCTGCCGCTCCCATTCGCCGACCATCCTGCATACCTACTCCCCGAATCCTCTCTTTCTCCACCAACAGGTCTACAACCATCCCTTGTCGCAGGTGAAGATTCGGTGTGTTCTCCAGAGTTTTCCGCATCTCCGTTCGGTAGAGAGAGCGATCGGCTTGAGCCCTTGGCGATTGAACTGCAGGCCCCCTCGAACGATTTAATAGGCGAAACTGAATACCAGTACGGTCTGCAACCCGGCCCATGATCCCGCCGAGCGCATCAATCTCGCGCACCAGATGCCCTTTAGCTATTCCACCGATTGCAGGATTACAAGACATCTGTCCGATGAGGTCCAGGTTCAGCGTTACCAATGCCGTCTGCGCACCCAGCCGCCCTGCCGCTGATGCGGCCTCGCAGCCGGCATGGCCGCCGCCGATAACGATCACATCAAAAATCTCATCGAATACCATTTTCACTTCCCGATGCAAAACGTGCCAAAGATTTCTGTCAGAATATCCTCGCTTGTTGTCTCACCAGTAATCTCTCCCAAAAGGCGGAGTGCATTGTGCAGCCCTACCAGCACCAGCTCTTCACTCGCCGCATCACTCAGCTTCTCGACTGCGTCCTCCAGGGAACTTTGTGTTCGGCGTAAGAGGTCATAGTGTCTACTATCGGTAACTAAGAGGCCAACGCCTTCCGAATCGACTGTCCCAAAAGGCTCTAGTATAGCAGCGGTGAGATTCTCAACTCCTTCGGAAGTTAGTGCGGAGAGATGGATCATCCGCGACGGCTTCGCGATTTGATTCTCGATGCCGATTGCCTTCGGCAGATCGCATTTATTTATAGCTACGATATGTCTTGCTTGCTCGGCTTCGGACAGAACTGCCAGGTCCTCTGGCAAGAGCTGGGTGGAACCATCGATAACGACGACAAGAAGATCGGCGTCCGCCATTGCCCGATGCGTTCGCTCAACCCCAATCTCTTCGATTTTGTCGCCCGCTCTTCGAATACCTGCCGTGTCTGTTAGCGCGATGGGGATGCCCTGCAAGCTAATAGACTCCGTAATGCTATCGCGCGTCGTCCCCGCAATTTCGGTAACAATCGCTCGCTCCAATCGCAGTAACCTATTGAATACACTCGACTTACCAACATTAGGGCGACCAATGATTGTGACCTTAAGTCCTTCGCGCAAGAGATGGCCCGCCGCATAAGTGCGAGCCAGACTCTCGACGCTCGCCAACACATCACTGAGTTGCGCTTGTATTTCCTCCACTTGAACGGGCGGCAGATCATCTTCAACAAATTCAAGCGCTGACTCCAATCTGACTATGATCCGAATAAGTTCTTGCTTGGATGGTTGAAGCCTTCTCGATAGTTCTCCGCTTAACTGGCGGGCGGCTTGCACGGCTGCGGCGTCCGTCTGCGCATTAATCAAATCACGGATCGCTTCGGCCTGAGTAAGATTCATCTTGCCGTTCTTGCAGGCCCGCAGCGTGAACTCTCCCGGATCAGCGAGACGCGCATCCAGGCTCTGAATCAGATCCAGAAGCTGCCTTAGAATTACCGGCGAACCATGGCAACTAATCTCTACCATGTCTTCACCGGTAAACGAATGAGGGCCTGCGAAGTAAGTGACCAGCGCGTCGTCGAGCGGTTTACCAGACTCTCTCAGAATTCTTTTTAAGGCGGTTCGGTTGGGCGCAGGCGTGAACTCTTCATCACCGACAAGTACGCGAATGATGGGCAGGGACTGTGGTCCACTAAGTCTAATCACACCAATCGCACTGCGGCCAGACGGTGTTGCGACTGCGACTATCGTATCCATCGCGATTGACACGGGCGGGAACTGAAACGACCGAGCTTCTCGGTTCTAGGCAGAAGGCTTTAGCGCAACCCGTAGCTTACGAGCGGCGCCGTCGCTTACTGACTCCGTATAGAGGTCTTCACAGGCGGCGAGTGTGAGATGAATTATTCGCCGTTCACTGGAATTCATTTCACCAAAAACAAAAGGCGCCCCCGTAGTGCGTACGCGCTCTGCCGCAAGATTAGCCATCGCTCGCAACTCCGCTTCCCGAGTGGCGCGAAATCCTTCAACGTCGCAAACCAGTCGTTGGCCATCTGGAAGTTTTCTTCCAAACGCCTGGTTTACGAGCTGTTGCACCGCTTGTAAGAGCTCCCCTCCCTCAACTTGTAGCAACTCCGCATCGGGTCCACTTAAGTCCAGTAAACATTCCGTCGGGGATTCAGTAACGGCGACTTCAATACTAAGTCCCGTACCTTGAAACAGCGACTCCAGGAAACCTCCGGCATTAGTACAAGTATCTTCCATAGTTAGTCAAAACTCCCGGCCAACGTTCTATCAAGCATGAGCAGGCTTGCCTGCGCCATTCCCCTTCTTTGACGACTGCTTGGCGCGAGGCGCCGTTGGAGGCGGCACATCATCCTCAGGTTTCGTCCAGTGATTAATCAGGAACTGTTGAGCGAAACCCACAATGTTTCCAACCAACCAATAGAGTAACAAGCCCGACGGCGCACTCCAAAGGACGTATAGCATGAATAAGGGCATTCCCACCGCCATCATTTTTCGCTGCAAAGGATCAGCCGAGGGCGCAGGGGTAATTAGTTGCAAAACGATCATCGTTGCAGCCATTAAGATCGGTAGAGCGTGTATGAAGTAAGGTTCCGGTGCCGACAGATCCGGAAGCCACAGAAAGCTCGCTTGGCGAAAATCAAGCGAGATGGTGATGGCCCTGTAAAGGGCAAAGAGAAAAGGCATCTGAATGAGTAGAGGAAGACATCCGCCCAGAGGATTGCCTTCTTTCATCAGTCGCAACTGCTCGACCTGTAACTCCTTCAGGCGAGGATCGTTTTGCTTCATGCCCTTGATCTTTTCTTGCAGCTCTTTCATGCGCGGCGCAAGTTTTTGCGCCTTTTTCATTGACTTGGAAGAGCGCCACTTCAAGGGGAAAAATAGGGAATAAATAACTATTGTGAATAAGATAATTGCTACGCCATAGCTACCCGTCAGTCGTTGTAGCCATTTGATCGAGCTGAGAATAGGTACGGCAAGAGGTCTTGACATCCAGCTAAACCAGCCGTAATCGATTAGACCTTCGAGATCGATGCTGTCGCGTCCGACAGCCGCTCGCAGTTTATTGCTCGCTTCTGTGAGCAGGTAGTGATCCTTCGGACCGGCATAAATTGCCGAGCGCGAACCATCCGTGGGAATGGGTAACCAGGCCGTGATTAGATATCTCTTCTCAGGCTTTCCATCCGCGGTGTAGTCATACTGTGTGGTTTGAAGCTCGAGCCCCTCCAACGGCTTGGCCGGAGCAACCACCATCGCAAAATAGGTATCACCAACACCGGCCCAGGCGCTTGGTCCTGCGATGACCAAGCGGTCCGGGCTATTCTTGTTTTCATTGATCGCGCGTGCCTGGTGACGCTCTACTTTGTCGCCAATCGCAGCAACGGCCTCTGGGGCTACCGAATAGAAGGAGTAGCGTTTGACGCCCTGGTCACCAATGCTTGGGCCAACTCTCACCCGGGCCTGTGGAACGATCTTATCGCCGCGCTTAATCGTTACCTCCAGGTCAGCGATGTAGCTGTCCCCATGCAGCACTAACGTTTTTGCAACGTCCAGGCCAGTAGCTTTGTCAGTGAGAAGAAACGTTATTCGTCTCTCTTCACTTGCCCCCAAGGTCAATTCTGAATCACCTGTTCCAGGCTCTACACCCTCTATCGCATAGTTCGTCGACGCCAAGAAACTATCGACTGCCGGGTCTCCGGTGGCTATCTGAAGTGGAGCCTGGCGAGGTTCTCTTTTTAGACCTTCCTGTGAGACCAGCTCGAGAGGTACGCGAGTGTTCTTATCTCCAGCAACTGAGTAAATCTCGCGCGCGCTGTCCTTGTTCTTTCTTATTATCCAACTAATTGGCTCGGCCCCGCGGCTGTCTATCTTCGCTTCGTACAGCGCGGTCTTGATCAAAACAATGCGGTGCGGCGCGGCGTTAACAGACTCGCTTGGAGACCCCGCCGGAAGCGGGGTAGACGCAGCGGCCGGCGTGGTTGGCGCAGCCGTCGGTTGCTGAGTAGCTTGGCTGGAGGGAGTGGGGACGGGCGGCGGTGGTTTGACGAAGTAGCTCCACAGAAAGAGTATTGCTGTGGAGATCAAAAGCGCAAATATTAATCGTTTTTGTTGCATCTGGCTTAACGGCCGCGAACAAGATGTGCGACCTAAACTCCCCGTCCGGTTGCTACTTCACCGGATCGTAGCCACCCGGGTTGAATGGGTGACAGCGCAGTAATCTCCGAAGGGCCAGCCCGCTACCTCGAACGGCGCCATAACGAGTAATCGCCTCCCTGGCATATTGCGAACACGTTGGAGTGAATCTACAAGAAGGTGGAAGAAAGGGCGAAATGACGAGTTTATAGAATCTAAGAAATGCGATTAATAATGACTTCACGTACGTCTTTACCCAAACGTCTGGGTCTTATTCTCTTCCTTAGCCACTCTTGACACAAGGCTTTCGAACTCTTCGATCGCCGCAGTCACCTTGAAGGATGGCAGCCTTCGTTTCGCATTAATCACCCAGTCGTATGTCTGTAGCAAACCACCTAATGATGTTCTCCTTAAGCGAAACGTCTCTTTGAGCAAGCGCTTGGCTCGATTCCTTTGAACAGCATTGCCCAGCGCCTTCCGAGAAGCGGTAACGCCAAATCTGTTGTAAGACAAGTTGTTGGGCAAGACAAATGCTGTCATCAATACGCCTTCGTAACGCTTGCCCGTCCGATAAACTTTTTGGAAATCTTTGCTTCCGCGCAGATATGCCGTCATGAACTGCAACGCAATTAGTAGTGAGAAGGGCTCAAACGGCGGCGTCCTTTTGAGCGCCGTCGCTTAAGAACAAGTCTGCCGGCTTTTGTCGCCATCCTTGCTCGGAACCCATGCGTTTTAGCTCGACGCCGGTTGTTAGGCTGAAAAGTTCGCTTAGACATAGCTGAAATCTCCCATGAAAAGAAAACTGTAAGACTAGCTGTCACCGGACCTTCTGTCAAGAAAGGGGCTCCCCGATCCACGCCTGAAACGGTTGCGGAAAGATCCTTCAATCAAACCGTGGCGGGCGGGGCAATTATCAGAACCACTACAGGCAATCAACCGACCCCCCTTTTTCACTTCTTCGAAGTACGACCTCGGGGCGTTTCGAGTTGCCCTGCCTCGCACGGAAAAAGGTCGAACGTGTTTTATATTTTACCTTTCTTGCCACGGACAGAAGCTGTGTGCTAGTCTCCGCTCACGGTCAGCTCACTCCCTGTAAGTGGTTGATAAATATAAGCTTAAAGCTTTACCTTAAGAGCTGAGGGGGTTTTCCACAAAGCTGAGGAAAACCCTGTGACTAAGTGTTGACGGTTCTGATCCTGAAGCCGGCCGTTCTTAGCAGACGACTGGCGGTTGCGTGGTGTTTCTGCTGGTTTCCCTTCGTTGATCTGCATACCGCGCGGGGGGACGTTTCTATTTTTGAGATCCAATTGAGCGGCGATAATGAGTCAGGTAGAAAGTAATCTCTGGGACGATGTTCTTCGCGCAATCAGAACTAAACTCCAGGGTGAGAGTTTTGAGACATGGTTCAAACCCATTCGGTTTGAAGGAATTGACAACGCGCGGCGCCTCGTTCGGCTCCGGGCGCCTAATCAGGTGGTGCGGGACTGGGTCCGGGTTAACTATGCAAATTTGATGGACCAGTCTCTTGGTGAATTTAGCCTGGGTGGTTATTCAGTTGACTGGGTCCTTCCAGAGGACCACGCCAAAGCAGCTGTTGCCCAAGTTTCATCTCAACAAACGAGCCCTCCGGGACCGCGCAGCCTGGCCGCTGCTGCCCACGAGGTCCTGCCGTCTTTCCCCCAAAGCGCTGGAACTGGACCGGCGCGGCAAGTCGCCTTTGATCCCGCGCTCAACTCAAAATACACCTTTGACAGTTTTGTGGTTGGCTCCTGCAATCAGTTTGCGCATGCGGCATCGCTGGCTGTCGCCGAGGCTCCTGGAAAAACCTACAACCCGCTCTATTTATACGGAGGGGTGGGACTCGGTAAGACACATTTGATGCATGCCTGCGGTCACGCAATAAAGCAACGAAACCCGCACCTGAAGCTTTCTTATTTGTCTTCTGAGCGTTTCATGAACGAGCTGATCAACGCTATTCGTTATGACAAGACGCAGGGTTTCAGGGAAAAGTATCGGTCGGTTGACGTGCTACTCATCGACGACATTCAGTTTATGGCCGGCAAGGAACGGACCCAGGAAGAGTTTTTCCACACGTTTAATACTCTCTATGAGCAACAAAAGCAGATTGTAA